>JACAFJ010000019.1 GCA_013538675.1 Candidatus Nitrosocaldus tengchongensis | reverse complement strand
CTCCTGCCTTTCCATCCTTGCCATTGATCATAGCAACTAGCCTATCAGTCTTGAGGAGTGATAGCATCTCCCTTATTGCGTATGCTGCTGATAGCACTGCTGTAAGGGGGAATAGTATGAACCTATAACCTAGAGACTTCAACTCATTTACACTAAGCAGTGGTGTCCTCCCTCCCTCTATCATGTTTGCTACCAATGGTGCCTTTACCTCCCTGCATATCCTCCTCATCTCCTCAATGCTACGAGGGGCTTCAACGAAGACTATATCTGCACCTGCTTTAGCATATCTATTTGCCCTATCTATTGCCTCATCTATCCCCAATGGCTCTAGTGCATCAGTCCTAGCAACTATAATGAACTCCTTGCTACTCCTTGCATCTAGAGCAGCATAGAGCTTCTGCATGTACTCCTCAACTGCTATGACCTGCTTGCCCTGCATATGCCCACAACGCTTGGGCCATACCTGATCCTCAAGGAATATACCCTTTGCCCCTGCTCTCTCAAGTTCCTGAACAACCCTCCTAACGTTCAAAGCATTCCCATACCCAGTATCTATATCAACTATTAGGGGTATTGAGACTGAGGATGCTATCCTTCTAGCCTGCTCTATAACCTCGTTTGTATTTAGCAGTCCATAGTCTGGAAGCCCAAGCATACTTGCAGCAACACTGTACCCTGACTGGAATACAGCATCAAACCCAACCTGCTCTGCTATCTTTGCGCTTAGGGCATCGTACACACCTGGCACAACAACAGCTTCGCCATCCTTTATCCTTGATAAGAGCATGTGCTTCATAACAACTGCATAAATAAATATCTTTAATAGTGTATTGAGTTGGAGCTTTAGCAAGCATGACAGTTGTTGATATGCTGATAAGGGATGCTAAGGTTGTTATCCCAAGTATAGGGATAGTTGAGACGAACGTAGTTGTTGATGATGGTAAGGTTAGGGCTCTGAGCAATGATAGGGTTGATGCAGATATAGTTATAGATGCATCAAGGCCAAGGTTGTATGCCATACCAGGTGCAATAGATCCACATGTACACTATGGTGTATTCACACCAATAGACAGGGCTGCAGAGACGGAGTCTAGGTCTGCTGCTGTTGGAGGAGTAACAACTATGATGCGTATGCTGAGGCTCTATGCATCCTATAGAGATAAACTTGATATGCATCTAGAGGCAAGCAAGGGCTCGCATATTGTAGATTATGCATACCATGCATCGGTGCTTATGGATGAGCATACTGAAGAGATGGAGTCCTGTGTTAGCAGAGGCATAACATCATTCAAACTATACATGAACCTGAAGGGTGATATAGGTAGTATATACATGGATATAGACCCTTACTCAAGTGATCTAGTACATGACAGGGTTGATACTACAGAGAGGATGATCGAGGCTACAATTGCAAGGGCAGCATCGCTATCATGCACAACACTTGTGCATGCTGAAGATCCTGAGATATGCTCTAGGGAGATGAAGAAGGCTAGGGAGCAGGGATTCGATGGGCTAAAGGCATGGAGTGATGCGAGACCAGCAGAATCAGAGTATAAGGCCATAGCATTTGTTACAGACATAGCAAGGAGGTATGGTGCTGAACTCTACATAGTGCATCTTGGCTCATCCCTTGCAATAGATGCCGTAAGGAATGCTAGAAGGGGAGGCAACAGCAGTAGCAGTAGTAGTAGGGTATATGCTGAGACATGCCCCCATTACCTCACACATACATACGAGTTCGATATAAGAGGCAAGGTTGTGCCACCATTGAGGAGCAAGGATGATGTTGCAAGGATATGGGATGCTATAATCAATAGTATAATAGACTGCATAGGGAGTGATCATGTTGCTAACAGGCTTGATATGAAGCTTGGCAGTGGCGATGTATGGACAGCACTTGCAGGGTTCCCTGGCATTGCTACCATACTACCTGTTATGCTAAGCGAGGGTGTAAACAAGGGTAGGATAACCCTTGAGAGGCTTGTAGAATTAACAAGCCTCAATGCAGCAAGGATATTTGGGCTAGAGGGTAAGGGCTCCATAGCAGTTGGGAGTGATGCAGATATAGTGCTTGTAGATCTTGATAAGGAGCAGAGGGTTAGGCCAGAGATGCTATGCTCCTACTCCGACTACACAATATACGATGGAATGGTATTGAAGGGCTGGCCTGTATGCACTATACTAAGGGGGAGGGTTATAATGGAGGATGGTAGAGTGGTAGGGGAGAGGGGCTACGGCAAATATATAAGAAGGACTCCTAGAGCACAACGAAGCCAGAGATTGATTGATTGATTGATTGATTGATTGATTGATTGATTGATTGATTGATTGATTGATTGGCTAATCGAGATAGAGGTATAGATATGGAGTAGTCATTCACCCCTTACCATGTATAATCTCAAAGTCGCCATTACTCATTGCCTTATAGTATAAATCTGCAACCTTGCTGAATAACCCAACCTCAGCAACTCCTGGGATGCACTTCAGCCTACGCTCAAGGCTATGAGCATCATCTATGCTGCTAAATGCAGAATCTATTATTATATTCCCATTCTCAGTCATGACAGGGTACCCTCTATCATTAACCCTTATACGTGGCTCTGCGCCCATCCCCTTGAGTACAGTGCTCACGTAGACCCTTGCATATGGTACTGCTTCTACAGGTATAGGGAGTGTGAGTCTGTCAACGTACTTGCCCTCATCCGCCAGTATTATGACCTTCCTTGCTGCATGTATGAGAACCTTCTCCCTAAGGAGTGCGCCACCACCACCCTTTATCATAACTAGATTGGCATCTATCTGATCTGCACCATCGAATACAAGATCAATCATGGGTATGAGTGACTCATCCCCTATAATCATCCTCATCTCCTCAGCCTTCATCTTTATCTGTAGTGATGTTGGTATGAACCTTATACTTGCTAGGTCTATGCCTATTTCACTGCCCACCCTTGCAAGTACATCCAGTAGTGCTGCCACTGTTCTACCAGAGCCCAGGCCTATTATCATCCCATCCTTCACATACCTGCTTGCAGATTCGAGCATCCTAGTCATAGAGTTGCTACTCATCATCCTCATCACCATTATTACCATCCATACCTTGCAGATTCTCTACTCGCTATATTGTTGTTATTATTATCGTCATCATCGTCATTCATTTATTCATTCATTCTTCTCTAACCTTGCTAGCACATCCATTATCTGCTTCTTTATACTCTCCAACTCCTCCTCATCTCTATACTCATCGTTAAAGGCATTCACGTTGCTACTGCTATTGCTGCTACTGACCATCATATTGCTATCATCTCTACTATCTTTGCGATTATTGCCCTGCCTTAACTCATGCTCATCTGTATATACACTGCTTAACCCTTCCTCTCTTCCAATACTGATAGTATCTTTAACATAGGTTGGAGTACTACCAGCAGCAGTAGTAGTAGCATCGTCAACAACATCCACAATCACTACATTACTTGCATTGCTCATTTCCTTATCTGTATACTCATCATCATGCCTCTTATTCTTCTCCTCCTCCTCCTTCTCCTTCTTCTTCTCATTCTTATTCTTGTCTCTGCCCTTTCCATCCATGCTTCTTCCTCTCAGCCTTATTCTTCTCTGTACTTGAGGACTATCACGGTTCTTGTACCTCTTATATGTATATAAATACTCTTGACCTTGAACATGAACAGGCAGAACGGGATTAGCATGTTCTGCACTTGCCTCTTCATCCACACTTGTACGAATCTTACCCTCAAGTACATCAAGCCTAGAATGCAGCCTATCTAACTTGAGCAGTATCTCCTGCATCATTACCCTACTATCGTTTTGATTATTATTATTATTACCATTATTATCATTGTTCTCAATCCTAATCCTAATAGCATTGTCTACACTAGCACTACCATATTCAGTATAATCAGCACGATAACCACTACCCTCATTGTACACTGCCGCATTATTATTACTACTACTATTATTATTAGTCAACGCTCTATACTCTTCTTCACTTATCCTACCAACATCCAGATACTTCCTGAGCCTGATATCCGCTATGCTTCTAATCCTATGCTCTATATTCTTCTGCATCCTACCCTTCTTACCTTCTACATACTCTTGTACTAAAGCAGCATCTACTACTGCTCCATCTGCATTAGCATAAAGTGTTCTACCATAAACCTCCCTATCTCTATCCCTCTCTATGCTCCTACTCCTTCTAACTAGGGTGGTTACTGCCCCTGCTAGAGCAGCAGCAACGATCAGTGCTTCTATCATCCTTACTTTACCCCATACACTTACTATTATTCATTTCACTTATTCTATTCTACTACTACTACTGCTACTACTACCATTATTATTGTTGTTGCTTACTTGCTTCCTTTACTTACTTCCACTTACTATCTGGGAAACCACAGTTTGCACAGCGCTTCCTCCTTACATGGAAGGAGTTATTGCCACACCTCCTGCACCTAACATGCACCCTTCCCTTGTTATGCTTCCCCATCGAGGGGGTGCCTCTCATGCCTCATCACTTTGGCGGGGATATTAGTACTACGTTGTCTCCTCTTACTACTATAGTACCTAGTTCTACTGCCTTGCCATCATCAAGTATCTCTTCAGATTTTGATAAGAGTAGGTTCATATGCTGGTCATAGCCCAGTAGTGTTCCTCTTATCACCTTCCCTCCCTTCATCTTTATCAGCACTACTCCTCCAACGCTCTCATCCAATATCTTCACAGCCATATCAACCGACATATCTATCGCTCATCCTCTGTTGATTGCATATATAAATCATCTTGAACCTTACTCCTATTGTTGTTATTATTACTACTGCTCCTGCTACTGCTATTCATCTGCTCATACATATGCTCCACCTCCTCTATCACCTTGATTATATTAGCGGATATCTCTTCTAGCAGTGAATAACCTCTATCCTTGCTTGCCATCTTAGGATTGCCTATCACACCATCACTTGCTATCTCTGAGATTGACCCTGGAAGTAGTGTTATGCGTGATGTTGAGATGCTATCCAATCTACTTTGTTCACCCTTATACCTATGACCTTCATACTTCAGTTCATCCACAACGCCTACAGTATCCATGTTTACAAGATCTGGTCTTATAGCAAGCATGAGCGATGTCTCATTCTCTCCAGCATGGTCTGGTTCCTCGAGGAAGAGAGAGTATGTTATACTGCTTATCAAGATACCCCTATCCATGTACTTCTTTGCTAGTTCCTTCACACAGGAGAGGAGTGCATGCTCATTCCCATAGTGCCCATTAAGTATTATGAGCCTCTTTACACCATTCTCTGCAAGTGATCTGCATATATCCTCTATAATCATACAGAGAGTTGATGCACTTATACTGACATTGAAGAGTGGTTCATGCTCATAGGATATACCATAGCCTATAGCTGGGAGGAGTAGAGCATTCAACCTCTCAGCAATGATCGATGCTATATGCTCTGCTATTATAGAGTCGGTTGCTAATGGGAGATGCTTACCATGCTGCTCAAGTGAGCCTATGGGGAGTATTGCCTTTATCCTCGTATTCTTCTTTATGGTATCCCTTACCTCCCCATCCCTTGCATATGTTACATTCATGTACAGGTGTAGTAACCTTTATGTTATTATATATGGTTGTATGGTCTGTGCTTCAAGAGAGTCTAGCGTATGGGGAGTACACGATAGAGGGGGAGGAGTGGAAGAACAGGGTAGTAGATAAGATACTGCTAAGCATAAAGCGTGTAGAGCATGGCAAGTATGTATATGAGAGGTATGAAGGGGATAAGAGGGTTGCAAGTAAGTTCATAGATACAAGTGTATCAGATGCACTGCATCTATGCATATATCCTGTTATGGCAATATATACTCCACAGCCAGCAAACTATGCTAAGCATCTCCTCCTCAAGTTCAAAGACCCATTGGTCATGGATACAAAATCCTCGCTAGAATGCTACATAAAGATTCCAGTGGAGGTTGGCATATTCGAGATGTATGATGGTAGAACAACCATGATAGATGTCTTTGCTACAAAGCTCATAAAGTATGCATTGTATGGTATGCCAGAGAATGGTGTGATATGCAGGTATAGAGAGTCAACGGTGTACTTCAATATGCCTAGAGCAGAGCCATTCGCAGAGGCTGTAGCGCATGTACGCCTACACAACTACCTTGATAGGATAGTTACTGTGAGCATGCTAGTCATACCCATAGAGGGTATAGATCTCTACTATAGTGGTACTGAAGCAATGCTTGATACTGTTAGTACTATAATAAGGCAGGGCGTACGCAATGAGGTGGTTGATGTTAAGGTCGAGGAGGGTAGTGAATCAGGGTGGAGTAAGACCCGTGTAAACCCTACAGTAGTTACAAGGAGTTATACAATGGAGCTGGGGTTCTGATGGTTGAGGGGATCGCATTAGGCACTATAGATATACTTGGGACAAGGATAGAACTACTAAAGATACTCATCTCAATAGCAATAGTTGCTGTTGGTGTAGTTATAGCAAGGCTTGTTAGGATACCTGTATCCTACTTCCTTACAAAGTATGCTCCTCAGGCAGCTCCCCTAGCAAGCAAGGTGGTCTTCTGGGTGATAGTTGGTATAGCAGCGCTCTCAGCAATAGGCAACCTAGGAGTAGAACTTACAGGGGTTCTACTTGCTGGAGGTATAGCAGGTATAATAATAGGGTTTGCTGTGCAATCAACCGTAGCAAACCTCTTCTCTGGACTCTTCATGCAGATAGATAGAGCATTCAGGATAGGCGATGCCATAGAGGTTGCTGAGATGAACGTTGCTGGCATCGTTACAGATATAACAGCATTCTCTGTAGTGCTAAGGAGGTTCGATGGTGTATACGTTAGGATACCCAATGAGAAGATATTCACCTCTCAAGTTAGGAACTTTGGGAGGAATGTTGCAAGGAGAGTAGAGATTACAGTAGGTATAGCGTACAAGGAGGATATGAGCAAGGCAATAGAGGTCATCAAGGGTATAGTTAATGACGATCCTAGGATACTTGCAGTGCCAGAGCCTAGGATCATGGTCTGGGAGTTAGGGAGTTCAAGTGTTAACATAAATGTCTGGTGCTGGGTCCCAACGCAAGAGTTCTTCAATGTTAGAGGTGAGTTGGTAAAGAAGATAAAGGAGGCTTTAGATGCAAATGGTATAGAGATACCCTTCCAACAGGTTACAGTGTGGTTTGGAGATAAGGGTAAGGATCTAGGGGAGAGAGAAAGATTGAGGCTACCATCACTGAATGAGCAATAATAATAGTAGTAGTATATAGATCCTTTATAATATAATGATCGTAGTGATAACGATGATGATGGTGATTATTATTGCTATTTAGTTAGTGAGTACGTGTTATTTTCAGTGTTATTGCCATTGTCAATTACCTTCATCATTACTGCTATTAACACCTTTTACTCCTTTTCCTTCCCATTCTTCTTATTATTGCTGTTGCCTCTGCTCTTGATATACACCTTGCCCCAGTACACCTCCAGCCTACCCTCTGTGTACAACTTGATGGCCTTGAGCAGTGCTTTAGCCTCCAAGCTCTGACCTCTCCTCTTTATATTCTCAAGGTTCTCACCATTCCTTATCCTGAATGCCTCCTGCCATATTATTGGTCCAGCATCCAACTCCTCAGTAACGAAGTGTGCTGTGCATCCTATTATCTGCGTACCCCTCTCATGTGCTTGAAGGTAGGCATATGCACCAGGGAATGCAGGAAGTAGAGAAGGGTGTATGTTTATTATCCTATTGGGGTAACGCCATACGAAGTTTGGTGTTAGGATACGCATGTATCTAGCAAGTACTATGAAGTCTATGTTGTACTTATCAAGGAGTCTGAGGATCCTAGCCTCTGCACTTGCCTGATCCTTGTGGTTTACATTGTAGAATGGTACATTGTACCTGCTTGCTATTGGTTTGAGGGTACTCTCTGTACCAATAACAAGGGGTATATTAACATTCAAATCTTCTCTCTCCTTTGCCTTGAGTATGGTTTCGAGGCAGTGAGGTTCCTTGCTTACAAGTATTGCCATGTTCTTCAACCTGTCAGGTTCATCGAAGTGTACTTTAACATCCATGCCTAAGCCCTTGCATAATCTTCTAAGACCTCTGGTGAACCTATCCTTATCTATGCCATTGAACGATGCCTCCAACTGCATCCCAAATAATCCTCTCACAACGTTCTGGTTTATCTTCTCTATATTGCCTTGGTTCTCGAATATGTAGTTTGTAACACTGGCAACTATACCCTTCCTGTCTGGTCCTATGACAGTTACCTCGCATATTATCTTTCCATCTCTCTGCATGTTACTAACGCTTACAGATCAATATTTAAATATATGTTATAGGTAGATAGTCTGTTGAGTAACGAAAGCGATAATAGTAGTATGAGTAGAGGTTACAGGGTTATGTACGTAGATAGCCCTTCTATGTGAGGTTAAAGGTAAAGGATGAAGAATAAGCCACGTTATCTAGATTATAACAAGCCAGTTGCTGTATGCAGTACATGCTTCACCATTGGCAAGTGGCACTGTTATGAGTGCAACATGGACTTCTGCGTAGAGCACTTCCATGTTCACAAGTGTAGTAGTGTAGCGATTAATGGTAGAGATGGCAACAATGGTAAGGGTAAGCATAATAACCATGATGATTAATTAATTAGTTAGTTTGTTTGTGCATGGCATCTTTTGTTCTACTATTGCCTACTATACTATTGTGCTACCGCATGGTAATTGTAGGTGTTGTGATCTTACTCCAGTGATATACAGTATAGGTAGCAGCAACATCAACTACTCTGAAGCCTATAACATAAACCTCAAGCATAGGGTCCCATGAGTCCTTGCCATAGCACTTAACCCATACATCCCTGAACTCATCAAGCGAGGAGAATCCCTCTAGTATGGCATCCCCATCACTCATATCCCCTAACCTTTGCCTCTTAACATATCTGATGTAGAGGTGAGCGAATATGCTCCTCCTGCTGTAATCAGTGCTTGCAGTGTATACCTTGTTTGGCTTAACTAGGCAGCGCTTCCATACCCTCCTAGTCTCAACCTTCCTCCCTGCAAGTATTGGTTCTACAAGGCATCTGTTGAATAGCAGCATGGGCATCTTTGCTCAGCATAGGTTATAAGTTTAAGTGATGTATAGATGATAAACACAAGTAAAATTAGAATGGTTCTTATGATGATTAAATAAAGAGGGGAGAGTATTACTACTACTGCTCCTTTGCCTTTACACTCCTTCTCCTGTACAGGTAGAATGTTCCTAGCATTGAGCCTGCTAAGCCTATGCTACCAAGCAGGAACTCTGGCACAACCATGAATGAGTGGTTCCTAAAGTCTGTTCCTGCAAGGTCTATTATATTGCCATCCTTTGTGAACTCTGCTACAAACCTGTAGTGTCCTGCTGTTGGAAAGTCTGATGCTGGGAAGGATACCCATAGGCATATATCACTAGCCTGGAAGCCTGCATCCTCTGGACATGGGCCTATATTACTTGCATCACCATCTCTCTTTATAACATCTGGATGTGTCTTATACTGAGGTGTTGGTACCCCATCTGGAAGAAGGTAGCAGTGTATATCATTTGCCTCAGAATTCCCATCTATGCCTCCAACACACCATATATCCTCTCCAAGCACTCCAGCATTATCCATATCCAAGGAGTTGCCATTCTGTATTGCTCTAACCTTTGCATTTATTGGAGGACCTTGGTTAGGACCACCATTGCCAGGACCGTTGTTGTTAGGACCATTTGGCTTTGCATACGCCTGTTCTGCAAGTATTGGTCCAAGTACAAGCACTGCTGTAATGGTCAGTATTGCACCTATGTACAGTCTTGACTTCATTACCAGTATATAATTACACTACTATATAAATCCCCATGTAACTTGTGTTACATAACAATTATCCCATGATACAATCATATTTGCAAGTATCGTTTATATATAATCCTGCCTGTAGGTTAGCCATGCAAGTGCTCTTGAGCAAGACTAGTGAAGAGCAACCTTCACTCCTAGATGCAAGTGTAGCGAAGAGTATAGATACTAGAGGCATGTCATGCCCATACCCATCGTTCGAGGCTGTCAAGGCTCTAAGCACCATAAGCAAGGGCGAGGTTCTAGAGGTTATAACTGATAGTGAGGAGTCTGCCATAGACTCTATACCAAAGGTTTGTGAGAGGAGAGGCCTGGAGTATGCTGTTATAAAGGTAGATACAGGGTTATGGTATGTTAGGATAAGGAAGTAGTAGTAGTGCAGTAACAACGTAGTGATTATAGCAGGTTATATCCTTTAACTAGTACGATAGATAGGTATGCAGGATAGGTACTTTGAGTTGGAACTCATGATAGAAGGTTTAGCAAAGAGTATTGGTGTACCTAATGCAAACTGCTACTTCAGGTTGAGCAGGAAGAGGAGACCTAGCAGGGATGAGTACAGGAGGAAGGTAACTGAGTTCATGCTTGCTTATATGCATATGCTTGATATGTTTAGAGGACTTGATGGCTTCGATGACCTCAAGACCTTCGTTGATGATAGGTTAAGGCATGAGGTTGAGCAGGTTCTTAAAGGCAGGAACAAGGATGTTGAGAAGCGCTATGATTACTATGTTATGAACGAATAAGCGAATGAGTGAATTGGCTATTAATATTTATTACATGCTGGAATTGGTTGAGTACTATGGATGCGGTAAGGATAGAAGGTATGGAGGTTACAGCAGATAGCACTACCATCAGCATAAGGATAAGAGTGAACTATACCATGAGGTATGATGGTTTGCAGGTTAATACTCATGTGTACGATGCTAAAGGTATTGTAAGGTTCACAGAGGTGAATGGCAGGCAGGTAAGCATGTACAGGTTATTCATGAGCAGGGATGAGGTAGATAAGGCGAAGGGTGAGTTGATACTCAAGGCTGTCATAGAGGGTAAAGATGCAGAGAGAGTAAGGATAAGGGCAAGCATAATACAGGAGCATAAGGAGGTTGAGTATGATGAGAATGTGTTAAGTATCAAATAAAAGAGATAATAGATAAGTTTGATTACAGATTACAGCTTTACCATCTCTATGATACCTACTCTAACATTGGATAACCTTGCATAATCACTGCTTCCAAGATCCATGTTTATATCCCCTGCAATGCTCCCAGATGCATCAGCACTCCTGAACCTCTCTTGCGTATTGATCTTTACCATGTAGGTATCTGTACGGAACATATAGTGTAGCCTTGACTTCTGTACATCACCGTATCCATCCCACTGCACTGCTATTGTTATGATCTTCTCATCACCAGAGATGAACTCATACCCTGCTACTGTAGTATTTAGGGCAGCACTGCGTAGATTCTTCGCTATCTTCAGTTCATCCTTGCTGAGCTGCTTCGATCCAAAGAAGTCCATTATTGGTACTTGTTCTTCCCAGCAACTATATTTATCACACACCTCTTCGAGAGTGTACTGGAAGATCCCAACATATACAACATTGCTCACTGAATCTGCATATACAAATACTGATGTGAATACACCGTTATCTTCTCTAAGCCATGATGCGAATGCTGTCTCTCCCCTTACATTTGCCTTGTACATAACCTTACCTGCTGCATATGCTTGCTGTGATACAGTTACTATGACAAGAAGTAAAGCCAATGCGGTTGCTGCTAATGCTAAATATGGCCTATGTTACATATCGTCCTTATCAGTGGGTAGTATACAATAATGCATGTAACTCAGGTTATATAATATGTGTTATGTAACATATGCATTGCTATGTATATGCAATCAACTGGTTACAATCTTAACCTCAAGCACATCGAAGTATTTTAATGCAACGTCGCCAAAGAGATCCTTCATACTAGGCTCGGTATCAAGCCCCTCAGCGAACCTCTTCACCGTAAAACCTCCATCGATAATTATATCCAGTTCAAGTACATCTTCTTCAGCATTGTATCTAGCATCTACCACATGCATCCTCTTTGCTATATATCTGCCATCCTCTATGAATCTAACCGTTACATCCGCACCATCATAAGCCATCACTGCCCTTACCTTATCCATTATACTGGGATCACTACACTCAAGGTAGAGCCTTACCCTGTTTATGAACTTGATCTGTCTTGGGAATCCATCAACCTCTCTAACTATGGTAACATCTACACCATCGCTACTGAACCTATCAGCATATCCAGATCTCTTCTTTGCATCCACAACCTTGATGAAGAACGGTCTACCTTCACCTACTACAAGACTATCCTTATCCTCCCCTCCAACCCAGAGGAACCTTGCATCCCTAGCCTTGAACTCCTTTGCTATCCACCCTCTAACTATGCTCTCTATACTGTTATCATAGCCCTTCTGCTTCAACCCCCTTATGCTCTTCCTGTACCTAGCAAGTAGGTAGATCGGTCTTGCTCTAACGTTTACATCCATGCTTATCAGATCAAGACGTATATCAACATCTGGCCTCTCATAATCCACCCTGTAACCCTTGCTAGATAGCATCATGCCCAGTTCCCTAGTTATGCTACTCTTTATACTCTCTATTCCTCTAACCTTCAACTTTGCCCTTACCTCATCCTCCCTCTCCAGCATATCCTGAGGCAGGGTAGCACCAATGAGGAATGATCTGAACTCGTAACCCTTCACTGCATCCTCAACGAGCATGAATATATCGTTCAGTCTTAACATGAGACCATGACATATGTAGCATTCCTCACCATCACTTACACCAACAGTGTTACCTACATGCAGTCCCTGCCTAACCGCACAGAGATGGCATAATTGCAGCATAACACTGATGCTTATATTGTAACGAGTATAATAACCAATCAAATAAAATCAAATACGCTCATCCCATTAACTACCATCCCTACTCTACTCTACTCATTCCTTTCCAAAACCCAGTCTCTTAAGGAAGCCCATCATCTGCCTACCCTTCATTGCCTTCATCATATCCTTCGATCTCTTGTATTGGGTAAGCATCTCCTTCACATCCCTCTCGCTTGTGCCTGAGCCTCTTGCAATCCTCCTTATCCTCGATGCATTTATCATATCTGGGTTTGCCCTCTCCTCCTTGCTCATGGATTGGATCATATAGCGCCATCTACTCATCTTCTCCTCCATCACATCCACATCCTCATCCTTAACCATGCCTGCTACCCCAGGTATATGCTCGAATAGTGCTCTCAACGAGCCCATCTTCCCAACCTGCTCTATCTGGTAGTAGAAATCCTCTATGGTCATCTTCCCACTCATTATCCTCCTTATCTTAACCTCATCTGCCTCCTGCTCCAACTGCTTAGCCATCTCAAGCAGTGCCTTGATATCACCCATGCCTAGCAACCTTCCAACGAACCTGGTTGGGGAGAACTGCTCGAGATCATCTATCCTCTCGCCAGTAGAGATGAACGTTATTCTCGCACCAGTTGCTGCGGTTGCTGATAATGCTCCCCCTCCCTTTGCTGAGCCATCAAGTTTGGTTACTATTATTCCTCCAACTGGAACATTCCTATGAAATGCATCTGCCTGTATATACGCCTGTTGCCCTATCGTTCCATCTATGACGAGGAGTACAAGATCTGGCTTTACAGCATTATGCATTAACCTCATCTCCTCCAGTAGTCCTCTCTCCTCCTTGTGCCTTCCAGCAGTATCTATCAGTAGCACATCCTTCCTCCTCCCTCCAGTGAAGTACTCCATACCTTTCAGTGCTATCTGCACTGGATCCCTGCTCTTCTCATCACCATAAACCTCAACATTTATCCTCTTGCATAGTGTTCTCAACTGCTCAAGTGCAGCAGGCCTATAGGTATCTGTACCTATTACACCAACACTATAGCCATGCTTGAGCAACCACTTTGCAAGCTTTGCTGTTGCACTTGTCTTGCCTGAGCCCTCTATACCAACCATCAACACAATATTGGTCTTATCCTTCCTCAACGGTAAACCAACTTCATCCCCCCCAAGCAATCTTGAGAGTTCTTCATAGAGTATCTTCACTATGTGATCCTTCCTTGAGAGCCCTGGAGGAGGCTGCTCCTTCAATGCCCTCTCCTGAAGTCTATTGGTTAGTTCAAGTACTAGCCTAACATTAACATCTGCCTGAAGCAGTGACCTCTGCACATCTCTAGCAAGTTCCTTTATGATGTTCTCATCTATGCTTGATGCCCCTACTAGTTTCTTGAGCGTTGCCCTTAACCCTTGCTTTAGGTTATCGAGCACCATATGCCTTATTTACATAGCACTACTTTTAACCTTATCTAGAAGGCAGTTACCATCATCATCATTTATCTTCAACACTTAGATCTGTGAACTCTACATGCCCTCTAACACCATCCCAACGCACTGCACATCCATCTACTACTATCCTTTTCCTGAATAGAGGCATATCTAGCACGAATGTCTCTGCCTCACCACCCTCGAACGATAAGTTGAAACCATACTTGATGCTTAGATCCCTCAACCTTGAGAGCATATCAGAATCTATAACCCTTCCAAGCATGCTAACATCAAGACCATGGGCTGATACAGATGTTATTACTACAGAGAAGTTATTTGCAAGCAACTCCTGCATATGCATGTACTGATCCTCCCCATAGCATGGTGCTATATGCTTCAACCCAACCATGGATGCTATGTTACTGAACCTCTCGTACTGGTACCTGCTTGCTATTGCACCAGTAACTATACCGCCTATACCAAACCTCTCCCTTGCATGGGTGAGCAGTTCTATAAGTGAACTCTCCCCATCACTATCTCTTACCCTGCTGGAGATCAGGGGTAGCCCTAAGCACTCTGCCTGCACTGATGTGTATTCTGCGTTTGGGTAATGGAAGAGCATGCTCTCATCACTTGCTGGTACGATGGTTATAAGGCATGCTATCTCATAACCCTGATGGTATGCCTTGTACAATGCAATGTTGCTATCCTTACCTCCTGAGTAGAGTATGCCAACCCTCATGCTACATCTTAACCTGCCATGCTAGTTAGTTAGCCTAGCCTAGATACCATCTCCGCCAGAGTATTGCCATCCCATAGTTCTATGCCATGCCTCCTAGCAAGTTCTATGGCATCCTGTGTGAAGGATGAGGTTGTAACGTATATACCCTTCCTTGCATTGTACTCTGTAAGCATCATCCCTATGAACATCTGCATCTCTGGGCTTGTAACCTTCTTGCTTGTATATCTCTTGCACTGAACAACAACCTTATCCTTACCATGCCTAGCAGTTATATCAACTGCAAGATCACCAGAGCCTCCTACAATCCTTACATCCTTGTACTCAATAGCCCTTAGAATATCTGCAACTGTATATTCAAACTCTTTAGGTTGCATACTCCTTAGCCTCTCAATGGTGAGCCTCCTGATCCTCTCCTTGCTCTTCCTCCTCCTATGTATTCTTACTGCTAGTAAGACTGTAAGTGCAATAAGTATTATGGGGATTAGAAGGGCATACTGGAATAGCTCTAGATACGAGGATGGAATTATATCTATGATCATGCTAGGCATAAGATTGTATCATTTATGAGATATTTGTATGTTAATCGCATTACATACAAAATCTTCTAGGATAGAATAGGATAGGATAATCCTACATACACCAATTATTTTTTTTCTTTTCTTTTAGCATCCCTCAGATTGAACTGGTATCATCACTGCTCAGACGGCTCTTCCTTGACATCACAGGGATGATTATACTATGTGCAATCCTAATTTCTCTCTATCTCTTCTTGCTCTCTATCTCTTGCTAGTGTAAACCCCATCTCTGCTCAACGTACCTCTCAACCCTAGAGAAGAGTATAGCATCTACCAGCAGACCTATAGCCATTATTATCAGCACTACAGCAATTACATGGGCCATGTTGAATACCTCCCTTGCACTCTCAAGCATGAACCCTAGCCCTAGATACCCGCTAACAACCTCAGCATTCATAAGCCCTCGCCATGAGAATGACCATGCATTCCTTATCCCTATGAGTAGGTTTGGTGTTGCTGCTGGCACTATAACATATGCAAGCATGTTGAGGCCTTTGGCACCCATGTTCCTTGCAGCCTTGATGTAGATTGGAGGAACATTCTTTATGCTTGTGTAGGTTGAGAGGGTGAATGCAAATACAGTACTTGCAACTATAACAAATACCACCATTGCCTCGCTATAACCAAACCATATCATGCCTATGGGTACCCATACTATGCTTGGTAGGGAGGCTAGTGCTATAACTAGGGAGCCTGCAGTATCATACAGTGTCTTATTCCTAGCCATAGCATAGCCGAATGCAAAACCAACAAGTATGGATAAGATGAAGCCTAGGAAGAGCCTATGCATGCTTATTGCGAGGGAGTTTAGAAGTCTCATGCTTGATGATACATACTCTTTAGCAACGTCCAATGGGGAGGGGAGTACGTAATCTGGGAGCATATTTGCCTCTGCTATAGCATACCACACCAGCAAGAGGGAGGAGTAGAATGCTAACTTTAGTATAAGTAACCTAATACTTGCCTTCAACAAGCATCCTATTATCCTGCATCCTTCATACCTATATATAATGTGTGGTTGATGTATATTAAATATATAATGAAATCTTTGATTAGTATGCTTCTTGTTATAGACTCATCGCATCATTCCGCATGTTAATAATTATATCTTATTGACTTAAATAAATTTGACTGAAAAACTTTTATCATCTAATCATTACTATAATCTTACCATAAGCAAGATAGAGATGTTAGAGTAGGGGTCTGCTTAGTGCGGGCAGGGCTGCTCCACCAACCAACAACTCCTCCTTTTTGTTTGTTCAATCACTCATATGATACCTACCAGATGCTATGCAAGGTATATGCCAATACATCCCCAACATACAGCATCAGCAGGAAGCCTATGGTCATATAGACTATGAATGGTAGTGCTGGCGTAACCCAGATATCCCTTGAAGATTCATGAACATAATCGCTGTATGCTCTTGGGCTGAGGGTGAACACACGCTTACCATCATCCTTACTCTCCTCTATAGGGAAGAGGTAGCCCCTTGGCCTCTTGGCTATGAAGCCTATCATGAATGCTAATACCTTCCTGAACCTTGTCTCGCTCTCAAACCCAGCAAATATATCCCTGCCCTTGATCACTGCAATTGTATTCCTAGAGATGTTGTGTAGTATATGTACAAGGGTTAGCATGCATGCATTGGTTAGGATTGTTAGTGCTGGTATCCCATGTATGCTATACCTCATCTCATAGAATGGGAGTATGACACTTATCACTACTAGTGCCTTTGCATCTGCACCGCCAAACAACCAGCCCCTATACGCAATGTATGCTAGAGGTGCAGTTATCCCTATGCTTAGGGCATAGCGTACAATGTACTGGTGTTGTTGAAGCATCAGGGCATAGTTATGATCAGTGAACAGACCTACTACTATGATAGTTAGCCCAACGATAAAGGAGATGATCCATACCTTATCGCTTATCTCCCTCTTCCTAACATCCATTGCTGATGCTACTACAAGCATTGCAAGGCATACTATAGCATTTAACTCTACAACAGAAATAGCAATCAAGTCACTCCTTCTTGAACCAATCTAGATCTGGAAGTTTCTTCTTAACCTCTTCCCTCTTCTTTATCCCTCTGTATATGAAGAATCCTGCCACTCCACTACCAGCACCTGCCATGAGCAGTATCTTCATGTAATCTATGCTCCATTCTGCAGTGACATGCTTTGGAGAGTCCATCACAACCTCTACAGAACTGTTTGTAGAGTACACATCACCAACCCAGCCACCGAACCTTCTATCTACTATGAGTGCATCTGTAACGTTAGTTGGTTCTATGCTCAGATATGCCTTGCTGCCCTCTGGGTACCAACCAGCACCTATAACACTGCCATATGCAGATGTTGCCTGTAATAGATATCTTGCTGAGTATACAGCAACTAGCTCTGAATCATATATAACGCTAACATCCCTTGGGTTATCAAGCACACCATCAGACCAGCGCTCAAACCTGTACACTGCGTTAGATGTCTTTACCTCTTCTGGCATTGATATCCTGTATGTTCCACGCTGGATCTTATCGAGTACTGCTGGCTTACCCTTGCTTGCCTCTATATCACGGTTTGTTCCTCCCCCTCCTCCTCCGGATGATGAGGGCTTTACCGATATCTTCACCTTTGCATCCACATCATTGCCCTTCTCTGTTACTGCCTTTATTGCTATGCGTATAGGTTGGTCTATAGATATGTTGAAGCTCTTTGTGATGGTGGTATAGCCCTTCTTGCTTATAGTCAGCATTACTGTGTTGTTCCCTCCTGCAGTTGGTTTGTAGATAACCTCTGCCTCCCCATTGCCTGATGTAACGGAACTGTTGGTTTCAGCATATGCGCCACTTACCTGCACAAGCACGCCATTGACTGGTATATCATCAACAAGCACTGTAACGCTAATAGGGATACCTTCAAGCCCACTCAACCTGCTAAGTATGTTTGATATGGTGTACTTGAACTCCTGAAGCACAACATTTAGATCTGTAGATACGGTATTGAACCCTGGCGAGGATGCTGTTATGGTTGTCCTATCTGGCGTAGTTGATGTTGTGAACTCTGCAACAGCGTACGTAGACCCAGCATTTATGGTTAGGTCCTTATTGCTTATGTACCCTGCTAGTCTTGATGAGGATGATAGAACAACTGGTATATCACTTCTAGCAACAGTTGGGTTACCATCTATATCTTGAAGTTGTACTACTACTGCTTGATAACTCTCGCCATCTGCTAGGAGTGTACTGGGTACAGAGTACACTGCCAGTTTTGTGTACCCTGATGAGACGGTGTTGAACCTTATGGGGTCTGAGGTTAATCCTGCTGGAGATGAGGCTCTAACCTCAACGCTCCCTGGCTCCAGCGTTGTCTTCACCTCAGCAAGTATATAGTTGTTACCTTCCCTTATTGTGACTGGTGAGCTCATGGCAACTATCGATGGGTTTGAGGATGCAAGCTCTACAAGCGTATCAGATGGTGCAAGCACTGGATTGTTCCTCTCATCAACTAGTTGTACTGCTAGAGCCTCATGCCTCCTATCGTTGGCCTCAACGCTCTTTGGTATCTGTATAAGCCTTAGAGATGCTGGTTGTGGTCCAACAACCTCTAGTGTAGTCTGTGTTGGGTTATAATCTGTCTGTGTCCCAGTTATTATAGTCTTACCAGATCTGAAGTTAGTGCTAAAGTTTGCTGTTCCATAGTAAGAGTTGTATGGTATCCTTAGCATCTCATCCACACTCCCTATATCTAGATTTGATGATGCTAGAAGCACCTTAAGGTCTATGAACTCCTTCTTCTGTAGGCATGGGACAGGCACGTCTATACCCTTAACCTTCGTATTCTCCAACTGTGCTATTAGTACTGGATGCTTGTTGTTATCTGGGGGCAACTTACTTGGGCTTATGTATAGTCCTATGTCTTTGCACTCTTCAACCGCTAGGTTATCTGTTATTGGAGGAACAGCCTTAACCTCTATCATGGCTGACTCATAACCAGGCGCAGATGCTGTTATAAACACCTTCTCATCGTTATTGTTAGGATCATCATCATACTTTGGACTAGGTTTACCTCTTGCCTCTGCTGTTACATGCACATAGTACTGATCTGCCTTTATAGTAACATTCCTTGGAACAGAGATGACATCGCTATGGGTTGAGGTTAATGTTATAACAGTATCCTCTAGTGGCTTTGCTGGCAGCTTACGATCATCAACAACACTAACTGTAAGTATAACCCTTACACCCTTCTCTGCTGGTATTATCCCAGGTGCAAGATCCAAGGCTAGTCTATTGCCTACTACATCTACAGTGCTCACAGTTGCTGTTGCAGACTCTAACCCAAATGCTGATGCAACTATCTTTGCTGAGCCTCTCTTTACTCCTGGGATGTAATCAACAAACATACCAGATCTACCATTGTCTATCACAACCTTGTCTAGTGTAACCTTGACTATGTCGTTATTGCTTGATGCTAGGTTGACTACAACTGGCCTATTTGCAGCAACAGGCAAGCCATTTGCATTGAGCAACTGCACATACACCTTGCCCGTAAGCCTTGGATCTGCAAGTATTGTTTCTGGGGCTGCATAAACTGCAAGCTTAACTGCCTCTGAGCCCTTTGCCCTTGCAGTCTCTATACTTGCTGATCCAACTATAACATTGGATATCAATGCACTTATAGTTGCCTTGCCAGCCTTCTCGCTAGTAGTAAGATCAACCTTTGCATATGTTTCGCCTTCCTTTATCGTTACCTTGCTAGGCACAGATACTACAGATGGGTCTGATGATACCAGATCTATCTCCATATCGTATGGAGCATGTATGGGCTTCTTGTTTGCTGTCTGTAGCTGTAGTATGGCATGGTACTTACCTCCATCTGCAGGTAACTTTGGAGCCATGGGTTCTATCGAGAGTATGAACTTTGTACTCCTCTGGGCATTAACATCTGCAATGTTAACCATGCTTGAGAGTAAGAGCGAGGATGAAAGGATAATTGCAATCAGTGTGTTACTATCTAGCCTAGTGTTCATCTTTCTTCCTCTTCCTCTTCCTCTTACTCTTACTCCTCTCCCATTATCTCCATCCCTACTATCATCATTATAATTCGTTCTATACATACAGTATCACCTCATGAACCCAGTTAGGTTTACAAGCGTATCTACCATGTATATAGTCAGTATACCTACCAATGCTAGGATCGTAGCATGTTTGTACCCAGCAGCAAGGCTCCACTCACCCATCTTGCCTGCAACCAGGCCCATGGTCCATGCCTGGAATATCGTTGCTGTAAGCATCATCTCCCTGACTGCAGTTGTATTCGCAGTAAATAATGTTATGTTTGTATTGGTCTGCTCTGTCAGCGATGATATCTGACCAGTTATCATGTTTATTATAACAACTGTAGATACTATGGTTAGTATAGCACCAAAGTATGGCAGGAAGATATATGGTCTGAACATTGACTTCCTCTCCCTCTCCAGTTCCTTGCTCTTCTGAGCAAACTCTGCTAGGTTGTTGAAGAGTATGGTTGTTCCTCCTCCAGTCTCAACGACCTCAAGCATTATGAACCCTATAGATCTAACGAACCAGCTGTTAACACCCTTGCCAAAGTCCTGCATCACCTTGCTGAGAGGTACCCCCCATGATAACTGATTCGCCATCCTCTTGATCGATCTTGAGAGTATGCCATAGTTCCTATTCGATAGTATCTGTATGCCCTTCTCTGGCGATAGTCCTGTCTTCCTTATCTCAGCAAGGTCATTTATGAAGCTTGGTAGAATATTCTCCATCGCCTGCTTCTTCCTCGACTCTATTATGTTGATTACTGCTGCAGCACTGGTTGATATAGCAAAACCTATAGCAAGCCTTATGTACACTGGTATATCCAAGGGCATGAAGTAGAGCACTGGTATTGCTATAGCACTGGCACCAAATATGTAGTGGGGTAGCATGTAACTGATAGGTTCCTTAGTCTGTGCTGAGTGTATTATGTATATGAATGCGCCAGAGATTGCAGGTATGAATAGTCCAGTGTAGAGCATTATCATATCAAGGTTGAATGCTGCTTGAGATGTCATCGCCTGCACAGCTTGAAGCACGAAGAGGGATATGCCAAGCACTACAGTTGCAGCAAGGTAAGCCTCTGCAAACGTACCAACTAGTTCTGTTGTTGACTTGAGTTTGAACGTTCTGTAGTTCATCATCTCCCTCTGCTTCATCTCCATGTAACTGTTCACATCACCACCTATCCTAAGCACTGAGATGTAGCCAGCAAGGAAGTCTGAGAATATCTTGTTTGGGCAGTATCTGGCAACCCTCTCTATTGCTGTCATTGGGTTCATACCAAAGACATCAACAAGGGTTAGTATCCTCCTAGCCTCCCTTGCAGATGCTGGATACAACTTGCTCTCACTCAACTTCCTGAAGAGTTTTATTGGTGATACCCCTCCACCCATGAGCACTGATAGGTAGCCTATTACAAATGCTATCTCACCATCTAGTGCAGATGCCCTGCTCGACTGACTCATCTTTGGTATCATAATACCTATGCCAAATACATACGCTGGCATGGGTATTGCAACTGCAAGTAGGAGCAGGTTCATGGATAGCATGAGGTACGCAGTAATCACAGATACACCAATGGAAGCAAATGTTATGAAGAGTAGCAAGGATAGGAATGCATCTGGCGCTATGAGCAGGTTTGACTTGAGTATATCCTCGCCTATTGTAGGCATCATCTGCTCCAGCCTCTTCGCTAGTGGGCTGAATACCTTTATCGCTAACGCTACTATCCTATCACTTATGCCAAGCCTTGCATGCTTTGCATCTAACCTATACACTGGGCTTGATCTCACTGACGATTCTTGCATATATCTCACCCCTCCTCTCATAGTACTGCTCGAATACCCTGCCTACCTGCTTGAAGTTCCTTATCCCCTTCTTCTGCAACCATTTTAGGACCATCTCCCTAGCCTTTATATCCTCTATGAGATCATCCATGGTTCTACCGGTATCCCTGCTTATTATCTTGAGCTTCTCACTATTCTTCAATGTATCGCATGCAATTACATGCGTATCATTTACAGGGTCCCACTCGAATACCTTGTTGTACTTGTTGTAATCTACTATCTCATGTACTGCCATAACCCTCCTCCTCCTTATCGTCTTCTTGCTATCTGGATCTGTTATGAACGTATTCCTTATGGTGAAGAGTAGGTCTAGGAACTTTATCTGCATTGGTGCAACGTTCATTGGCTTCGATGTAAGCCTCTGTATGGCAGACTCTACATCATCTGCATGTAGTGTGCATAACCCTCCATGCCCAGTACTTATAGCCTGGAAGAGCACGTACGCTTCTTCTCCTCTAACCTCACCAACTATTAGGAAGTCTGGCCTCATCCTCATCGATGCCTTTACAAGGTCGAAGAGCGTAACCTCACCAACCTTCTCACTGCCTACACCATAACCAAGCCTTGAGATCAATGGAACCCAGTTCTGATGGTATATGTTTATCTCATGTACCTCCTCTATCGTTACTATCTTTGCTGTAGGCCTTATCATCGATATAACAGCATTCAGCAGTGTAGTCTTACCTGCTGCAGTTGCACCAACTATTATGGATGAGATCTTGTGCTCCATGAGCAGCCATGTATATGCAGCTATCTCAGGGTTCAATGTCTTGAAGTTGAGCAGGTCTATGACTGTGAATGGATCCTCTCTGAACTTCCTTATCGTTAGAGAACTTCCATGTGGTGATACCTCCTTCCTGAACGTTGCAACAAGCCTATGCTTACCTGGGAGCGTTGCATCAACTATCGGATATGCTGTTGATATATGCTTCCCTGCTATATGCACTAGCCTTATTATCGTATCATCCAACTCCCTCTCAGTCCTGAGGATAAGGTTTGTTCTAACATTCTCATACTTCTTATGCCATACGTATACCCACTTGTTCACACCATCTATTGAGATATCCTCTATGTTTGTATCGTTCATCATCACATCTATTGGACCAAAGCCTATCATATCTCTAGTCACGTAATAGTAGACCTTGTTCCATGTCAGGTTTGGGGTTATACCCATGCTTAGAGCATACTTGGTTATTATCCTCTTAGCATGATCAACAAAGTAGTCCCTTGGATCAACATTGCTATCGTATGGGAGTTGGAGTTCGTACTGTAGAGCACTCATCAACCTAGAGTATGCATATGCCTCCTCATCTGTAAGTATGGGCTCATTTACTATGTATATCGGCATATCGAGATCGTCCTTTGCTATTGTAACACTTGCAAGAGGCTCAAGTATTGGATACTGCTCTACAACATCCTTGAACTTCACAGGGGTTGAGGTTATAGGCCTTGTTATGACCTCTTCCTCTTTCTTCCTGAGTAAGCCCTTCCCTTTACCCTTCTCATCCTTGCTCTTCCCCTCGCTCTCATATCTTGCACTCTCCATCATCATACTCTCATCATCAGACCCATCATACCCATGACCGTAGAGTATATCCTCTAGGCTTATGTCCTCATCCCTAATCTCTACCTCATCCTTATCCTTGTCCTTATCCTTATCATTACCATCCTTGAATAGCGATGCCATATGCTCTACACCACCTTGAATGTTAGGTAGTAGACCCTCTCATTTACATCTTGAACCTGTATGGCATAGAACCTACCTCGTTCAGCATCGCTTGGTATTGTTATGTTGGTGCTGGTACCACTGCTTATAGTACCAAGTAGTCTAGATACGCCATCATCTGGATATATCCAGTATATGCTGTATGGTGAAGTGCCGCCAGAGATGGTAATAGTTCTCTGCGACCCTGGTGCACCAGTATAGTTATTAAGTGATGCTGTGAACGAGCCTGAAGGTATCAATACAGCCTGATATGGTATAGTCTGAGCATATGGAGTACCATTGCTCATCTCTCCCCTAAGTATAAGGAATAGAAAGTTAACATTGCTTGCAGATGGGTTAAACTCCTGTTTAAAGTTGGCACCACCGCCAGTATCTAGAACTGTATCGCAAAATACAAGTGTTACCCATCCCTCATCTGGGTCTGTAGAGTCTTTAACATTTGGGAGTATTATTGGATTGTTATTATCATACTGTGCTACGCTCTTTGCAGTGTTATCAAGTGTAGCATTACTGCTTGCTTGAAGCACTGTATCTGGAGATGCTAGGAATAGATCTCTTGGTGTATACGTCTTACCTCCTATAGTTAGCGAACCACTCAGTATTGTTAGTGTACCTCCAGTTGATGGATATGTAACTGTAGTGCCAGAAAGGGCTGCATCTGATGTTACCTCAAGCAAGGTGTT
>JACAFJ010000018.1 GCA_013538675.1 Candidatus Nitrosocaldus tengchongensis | reverse complement strand
ACCTCTACCTTGTTGATGGGTTGGATGATATTCTTGCTGTGTTCAAGAGGTGTAACCTTGATGCAGAGGTATTGTATGGCAACTAGTAAGAGATCTCTGAGCTTGGCCTCAAGCCTCTCTTCCAACTCTCCTTGCCACAGATGGAGCATCTGTATAACCTTCTCCTCTTATAGGTAGCCATCTCTGGCTCTACAACTATATCATGCCTTGTACGTCTTAAGCATCTATCACAGAACCTCATCTCACTTGCCATTGCTAACCTGAATAGTATAGAAAAGGTAATAAATAAATTCTATCTGTAAAGCAATATGAGCACTACACTAGGCTGGATGGTTGTAAGGGAGGATATCCAGTACTACATATACGATGGGAATAACAATACAGTAGGATACTTTACACCAGATTATGGTACCAATGAGGAGGATAGGATAATAGATCTGATAACTGATGAGGCTAGTGTTAGAGGTGGCAGGTTAACTCTATACATAACTGCTCTGCCAAGTGATGAGATGGGCTATGATAGGTTCATGGAGTGGATAGGCTCATTGGATGAGAAGTTAACTAAGGTTAAAGCATATCAAGATAAGAGAGGGCTAGGATCACCAACCTTAAGGATAGAGCATAACAGCATTGCAGTAAACATGGATATAAGGTTTGATAGAAGGGTCGAGTTAACAAAGAAGAGTCTTACAAGCGCCTTGAGCGAAGTGCTGGATGAGATGCATGCAATGCAAGTTATCTGATATATATTTGAGGGTCGTGGTTAACCTATCTATATAACTACCCATCTGGGAAGAAATAAAGAGGATAGGCTATGTTGTTGTTCTATCAAGCCATATCCTCAGTTTTGAGTTAAGGTTCACAGTCCTATTATCGAGCCATAGGTTATATGCTTCCCTAGCATTTGATGTAACGTTATAGTATGAGCCTATATAATTATGTGTTTTAGTTTGAGTACCCTCAACATCAGAATTGGTTGACTGTGGTCCTATGCTACTTGTACTCCAATGGCTTGATGATGTACATGTATTAACATTCAGATGGCAGTGATACGATATTGGTCTCCATAGTGTGTTATCTGTGCTATCCCTTCTATCTAATGCAGTTACTATAAGTGTGTTGGTTCTGCTTGAGAATGTTATTGAAGGATGGAACTGATCCTTGTTTGCTGTACCCTCATTAACAATATTTACAGCAGAAGATATACTGCAGTTTTGACCTTGTGTAGTGCAGTTGGTTATCTGCTTGTACATTATGTTTGTATTTGGTGGGGATGCTGTTGATGCATAACCTGTCCATACAACATGCAGATTGTTTGAACTATCAATTGCTAGATATGGGAAGTTATTTACTCTAAAGCCACTCTGTTGACCATTAATGGCTATGCCTATAACACAGCCAAATGCATCCTTACACGTACCAGCAGTAGTAGGTATTCTACTAGGACTTGCAATTATCTGGCTGCTATCAAATGTATTGCCATTATCGAATGATCTCTTCAGCCTTATAGATGCGGTATTATCTCCAGTCAATTTTGTCCATGCTACATATATTATACCATTGCTAGTGTTAACTGCAATGTTGCAACCCTGCACAGATCTATCACTTCGCATGTTATTTGCCTGCCATGAGGTACCAGAGTCAAGTTTGATAGGATCGCCAGTGCTCCCAACCCTCTTGAAATATATAGCAATTGGGGAAGAGTATGGGTAATTACCACTATTATCTTTATACCGCCATGCCGCTACATCACTCATCCTAGCCCAACATAGATATACATTGCTACCATTCACAGCTATCCATGGCTTATCAACTATTGGGCAGTCCTCATTTGCATATGGATAATCATACGTTGCATTATCATCTATACATGTAGCATCTGCTACAACTATAGGGCTACTCCATGTTGCACCATTATCTGTTGAAGTAGAGTAGTATATCTTTGATACATCATTATTATTGTAAAGGTCTACTCTATCAGATAATGCTAAGCATGCTACATACCATCTCACTATATCGCCTACCTTGCTTACAGCAACTACTGGATCTTTTGATATATATGTGCCAGTTGGTAATGGTATATACCCTCTATCAGTCCACGTTGCTCCACCATCTGTGCTTGTTGCTACTCTGCATCTAGTCTCTGCTCCAGAGTATGCAGCATAGTCTAGGAACGCTGCCATGAGCATATTGCTATCTGTTGGATGCCTCATTATATGTGCCTCTATCTTACGATAGCCAGTATCTGCATTACTTACTAGAACATCGTTGTAGAATTCCCATGATAATGTATGTGCAGAGACGATGCTGCTGCTAATAACCAGCATTACTATTATAATTAATACCGTTACTGCTTTATTCTGCATTAATCATAGCAATTCTAGTCATATTTGATAAGATTATTTGTCAAAAAAAAAATGACAAAAAAGTTTAGATTTATATCTTGGGACAGAGGATATAGAGATGGTATGAGTACTACTAGTATGAGCAAGAAGTGCATATTCATGTACGCTTGTGCATTCACATTTCTAGGGGTTGCAGTTATGTTGCTTGTCACAAGTCCATATATAATGGGCTCAAGCCCTATGTTTGGTAGGGCAGAGGTAACAATACAATCGGTAGCAACAGTCAAACATATAGAGAGGGTTAAAGAAGAGGTAGCAAGAGCTGAAGCAGTTGGAGGTGAAGAAAGAGAATCTTGCTACTATCATAATATCTGCACGATAACCTTTGAATGGGCTAAGGCTGTTGAAAGGAATGCTATACCAATTGATGATAGCATCATAGCAAAGTTTCCAAGGACAGATGAATTCAGGAAGGCATTCAAGGTGTTGGAGGAACGCCATCATGATCCTGATGAATGTCTGGGTGGGCCAATCATGTCAAGTGCAGATATATGCGATATTACAAACATATATGAGTTTGAGATAGGCAAGGCTGATGCTGATGCACTCAGAAGTGTAATGAAGGAACTAGCACTACAGCATGGTAAATCAAAGGATGAGAGATCAGCCGTGGTAAGGGACTATGGTCTTAACAAGGATATAGTAACACAAGGCAATGTAATAACTGTTAGGTACAACAACATATATTACCATATAGGAGTGGCTACATACTCTATACCGTAATATAGTTAACTATTCAGTATGCAGTTCATTTTTATTTTTCCTTGGCGTGCAGGGAGAGTATAACACTCATCTATAGGAAGAGCATGCATTAAAAGTTGTACACCTGCGCTCCTATACTCTTCCTCCAATCTGCCTTTATCCCTGGCTTACCAGCAAGCCTCTGCAGATAGTTGTATGCTGATATTGCTGCCTTTGCACCTTCTCCAGCAGCAACTATAACCTGCTTGTATGGAACGCTGGTAGCATCACCAGCAGCAAATATGCCCTTGTATGATGTCTCACAATACTCATTAACCTCTATCTCCCCTCTCTGGTTAACCCTTACAAGATGCTTAACAAAGTCAACGTATACCTTGTAGCCCATCTCAACGAAGAGCCCATCAACCTCTAACCTCTTTGTACCAGATGCATCCTTTACAGTTATACTGCTTAGCCTCTCACCCCCATCTAGAGCAGTAACCTCGCTATTTGGAACATACTCTATGTTATCCTTCCTCTCTAATGCTTCGATCATCTCTTTATCTCCAGCCATCTTGCTAGTTCTGTATATCACGTATATCTTCCTTGCAAACCTGCTAAGCAGGAGTGCTGACTCTACAAGGTAGTTACCAACTCCAGTTGTAGCAACTACTCTACCTTGATAGAATGGTGCCTCAGACTTGGTAGCATATGTCAAGCCTCTACCTAAGAACCTCCTCTCCCCCTCAACCCCAAGCTCCCTTGGCACCTTGCCTAGAGCAAGTATTAGTGCCTTGCATGTGTACTCCCTCTCATTGCTTGTAACCTTGAAGCCATCATCCATAGCATCTACACTCTCAACCCTCTCATACCTTACCTTGCCACCAAATGTGAGCACTTGCTGCTCTAGCGTTCTAGCAAGTAACTCCCCACTAGTAAGAATTATTCCAGGATAGTTCTCAAGCCTAGGGATCAGGTTCAACTGCCCTCCAAGGTCTTGTGATAGTACAAGAACATCAGAGCCCTGTCTTGCAATGAATAGCGCTGCAGATAGTCCAGATACACCCCCTCCTACAACTATTATATCGTGATGCATGTATGCATCTTATCATCTGATTATTTAAATACTGTTCTATAGCATTATAAAAGATAACTGTGATTTGGTTTTTATTACCAGTATAGATACGCAACTGCATGGATAGCATCATGGCCATGCTTCATGGTATATGCATGAGTGTTAGGAGCATGGTTAATAAGATGAACAAGGAGGAGGCAGGCATACCATTGGCAAGGGGTGCTGGAGGCGATATAACAAAGAAGATAGACAAGGTTGGTGAGGATGCTGCATTAGAGGTGGTTAGGAGGTATGGTATAGACTGTACGGTATTGAGTGAGGAGGCTGGGTTAGTGTATAGCAGTAAGAAGGGGGAAGGAGATGGAGATGATGATAGCGATGTTATCAGCAGAGATGGCAAGTGCTTCATTGCACTAGATGCAATAGATGGTACAACCAATGCGGTAAGAGGCATACCATTTTACTCATGCTCTGTAGCCTATGCGGTATCTGATAGGTTGAGCAGTGTTACACATGCAGCAGTGATGGATCTTACAAGTGGTGACATCTACCATGCTGTAAGGGGTGATGGTGCATACATGAATGGCTCAAGGATAAGGACTGCAGATGTGAGCAGTGATAAGGCTGGTTACATAATAGGCATGAACCTCTCTGGCATAAGCATAGATAGACTTGAGAGGATGGGCAGGATACTTGCAATGACCAATCATATAAGGCAGTTCGGCTCTAATGCATTAGAGATGTGCTTGCTTGCTAGAGGCTTGCTAGATGCGTACATAGATGTTAGAGGGAAGATAAGGGTTACAGATATAGCTGCTGCATACCTTATAATAGTTGAGGCTGGGGGTATCGTTGTTGATGAACATCGCAGTATGCTTGATGCACCATTGAGTCTAGATGTTAGGCTATCGTTCATAGCATCTGCAAATGAGAATATGCTCAACTACATATTCAGCAATATCGCTTTATGATAAGTAGTATTAATAAGTATTTATGCTTATAATTAGATGAGAGGATGAGGCATAAGATAGGGATAACCATAATAATATGTCTCTTAGCATTAGGCTCATTGTACAATATCCTTGTTGGTATACTTACATTGAGCGAGTACTATGCAAGTGAACTCTTCAATGCAGCAGGTGCAAATGCAGCGATGAAGTTTGCTCTAGCATCATTTGCTCTAGCACTCATCTATGGCCTGTATAAGAGGAGAGGTTGGGCACTCTTCCTCTCAATAGCATTCATGTGCTTTGGTCTACTAGACTCTATATGGACATTGTACATGCAGATACTCTTAGGCTATCCATACACCATTGCAGCAATAGCAATAGCACTATTCTCTTTGGGCATATACTACCTTAGCAGGAGGAGCGTTAGGGAAGAGTTCTACCAATAAATATGAGCAAGGCAATAATTATACTATGAGAGAGTTTGGTTCACTATGGGTATGGAAGGAAGGTAGCGTTAGGGATAGGCTTGGATGGTATTATTCTGTAGCAACGAACAGGATGCCAGCAAAGTACTTGATATGCAAGAGGGTGCCTGTAGATCCTAGCATAGATAAGATGGATATCGATAGCATATGGAAGGAGTATGATACTGCACTTGAGAGGTTCCTAAGGCTATGGTCTGATGTTAGGAGTAGGGGTATCATGATTAGAGATCTACCTATAGCAAAGGTAAATCTGCTAGACCTACTCCTTGCAATAGTTAAAGGATCACTGCATGCATGCAACTTCTGTAGATGGCAGTGCAGGGTTGATAGAACTACTACTGGGGGCAAGTTAGGTGCATGCAAGTTAGAGGCTGAGAGTAGGGTTAGTACTTTCTTCCATCATATGGGTGAGGAGATAGTCTTTAGAGGCATCAAGGGTTCAGGCACTATATTCTTCACAAGTTGCAATATGAGATGTGTATTCTGCCAGAATGGTGCTATAAGCACAGATAGGTTCAATGGTAGTACTGTTACACCATACATGATAGCATTGATGGCATACAAGTTGAGGCTTGAAGGATGCCATAACATAAACTGGGTTGGTGGTGAGCCAACAATACACCTGCATAGCATAGTTGAAGCTATACATGAGATGAGCAGGTTCATAATAAACAAGGTAAGGTACGAGGATGGGTTGTTCATGATAAAGAGCATCAATGCTGATATGCCATATGAGTATTCTATAAGTTATAGTAATGCATACTATGGCAATGAGTTCAATGCACCGCAATTGTGGAACTCTAACTTCTTCATGAGTAATGAAGCACTTAGAGTGTTGAGATGCCTTATGGATGTATGGCTCCCAGATCTGAAGTTTGGTTCTAACAAGTGTGCATTGAGGCTTGCAAGGACACCATGGTACTGGGAGACTGTAACCAATAACATAAAGCAAGTTCATTGCTGGGATGAGGATATGGTGATAAGGCATCTAATAATGCCAGGGCATGTTGAGTGCTGCACGAAGCCAGTGCTTGAATGGGTTGCAGATAATATGCCAGAAGCGTTGATCAATATAATGGATCAGTATAGACCTGAGAACTACTGTGATCCATACTCACCAAACTATGATCCAGCGTACAAGGATATGGCTAGATCTCCAAGTAGAGAAGAGATAGATGAGGCTTACAGGTATGCAAAGTCTCTAGACTTGAACTTTGAGTTGATAACGTTCGAGAAGTATTTTAGATGATTGTTAATATAAAGAAAGAGAAGAGAGTTTAATTATTATTGTTGAATATACTGTTCCATCCATTTACTCCTTTGTATTCCTTTATCCTCATCGCCAAGTCATCAACATTTATCCCGTATCTAAACTCTCTTCCATATGCTTTACCATCAACTATCTTGTATATCCCAACACTACCCATTAACAGATAGTAATCTCCTTGGAATGGGTCTTCCTCCAGTATTCCAATGATCTCCACTCATCCATGCTATTATCAGCAAGGGTAGTATCATCATGTATATTTCTTGGGGTAGTACCACTTATAGTCATATATGTAAGAGCAATAACCAGTATTGCTAGAGGAATATTCATCAGAACTATTTTGTTATTTGTTATCATCTTCTTTCACCCATATATATTACTCAGTTCAGTACTATCAACACTCTTCTACTATTATTAACCTCATTAAATATATATTTTCCTAGTAAAGATAAGGGTCTTTCGGTCATTTTTACAAATGTGTCAAGAATATAACATATAGTGCAATACATTCTTGATTATCTGCTACTCTATAGAGAGTATACCTGTTACACTCTTTATATCAAATGTATAACCTGATCTTATCCATGCTTCTTCTACCAAATACCTTAGCGCTATAGATAGAGCATGCTCATCTATAGTTATAACATCATTGTTTGAGAAGAACCTTATCAATGCTAGAGTAGATGCTAGTTGGAGTGTCTTCTTCTCTAACCTTACAGAGAATGGTACTCTATGCTCACCATGCCTACTCTTACCATCAATATGCTCTATTATAACATCCATTGCATCCCTTATCCTATCAACTACACTATCATCAACCATTATCTGTTTTGGTTTGAACTCTTTATTATGATAGCCCCTCTGTATAGCATACACAAGTGTTAGATGATCCCTAATCATACCTGCTGTATAAGACATCTTCTCCTGTAGAATACCTTTCATAAGGCTACTCTGCCTCCTTGCAAGCTCACCATATCTATCCTTGGTTAAGATATGTAGTCTACAGAGCATCCTATCCTCTACTGCTTTAAAATTTGGGTCTCTTATAGTAGGTTCATAAATGCTTCCATTGCTGTACACTGATGTGTTGTAGTTCACTGAGAAGAATGATGTAAACCTATATGGCCTTATGCTGTACGATTTGGTCTCATACCTTATGATGCCTCTCTCCATTGCAATCTTCAATGGTTCAACCATGCCTTTGTACTTGAACCAATCATTGAACTCTGTAACTATGAAGTTCACAGATCTACCCTCATACGCCTCTCCTATAGCAATGAACTTTGCTGGTGTCATGCCTCCACAATATCTGTTCATACCAGGGAGACCATGTGCTGGCACACCATTCTCAGAACCTATGATAAGATCCTTTATTGCAAATGTCTTACCACTCCCTGGATCACCAAAGAGTGCAAGGTTGAAGCCAGTACTCATAACCCTGCTATGGCTCTTCTCACTTACTATGCTAGAATCGGTTAAAGAGTACTGTTGTGCAATAGCAAGCAAGGGATCAAGATAGAGCAAGCCAAAGAGTTCTCTAAGGTATCTTGCCATATGCTCAGATGTAACATCCTTACCGAATCTTAGCGTATCCTCATACTTCTCCTCAGTCAACTGCATGAGGTACGCTCTGAACTCCTCATCCATCCTCTTAACCTCATACTCAAACTCCATGTAAGCATCCCTTGTACTCAACCTTGGGATATGGCAAAGTTCATTAAGCACATCCCTTACCAATGGCCTAACCTCTTCAAGTATGTTCCATACCATCCTATGCCTCCCTCTCTGCCCTGCATCTGCACTTGCATTGTACACAATACTCAGCCCGTCCCTTAACTCTAGGAGCATCTTTATGGGGTTTAGTCTCTCACCATATATCTCGCTGATCTTCGCCGTTATACCAGATAGCGTTAAAGTGTTATTATCAAGGTCCAGCATAGCCTTGAGCAGGGCATAACCTTTCCTTCCATGCATGTTAAGGAAATTGATAAGTTCCTTTCTCGTGATATCCCATGAGCCTTTATGTTGAAGTATCCCATCCCTGAATGTGTAATACTTGCCCTTGAATACAACGCTGCTATTGGTGCATGTTAACATCAATAGCGATTCTAACTGCTCATCTCTTAGAGTACTGGCTAGGGTCTCTACATCCACATCCCTGATTGGGAGCCCTTCTTGCTCTAGATAGTTGATGATCTTAACTCTCTGTGTATAGTTCTCTGGCCTCTCAACCTCCAGTAGCCTTCTAAGCAATATGATCCTCTCTATTCTCTTCTCTCCCTCCTCATCCAGCATGGTATCTGTTGCATCACTGATCATATCTATCGCAAGCAAAAATTGTTTAGATCAGTTGCTTAACCATTCGCAATCACCATCACTTAAACTACTCTCTACTTCTCATCATCCCCAACTATCTTCTTTGGTTGCTTGAAGCCTTTCTCGCTCAACACCATGTAGAGTTCTGGTACAGCAAAGCAGAAGCCTATGTGTGCACACTCTGAGTTTCCATGGTACCTGCAGTAGAGCATCCTATCATGAACCTCAACCTCAACTATCCTGTCTATGAAGTGATCGTATATGAAGATAAGGTTACCTTCAGCACCTATGAACTTGAGGAATGGTCCATATCTTCTGAGGTAATCATGGTACTCTATGTACTCTAGGAGTATGGTCTTTGCTGCATTGCTGAACGTTCTCCCTTCAAACCTCTTATCGCTCCTTATGAACTCCTCTATTCTCTTCGCTTCCTCCTCCTTCAATACTATCTGTGTATATCCCTTTCGCATAGTACGTTATAGTACAATCCTATAAATATACTTTATTTTTGTACAATTAGGAACACTTAAATAGTACTAGAATATTACAACTCATATGAATAAATTGGTACAGATGGAATACGGTGGGAGATGCCCTCTCTGTAGGAGTAGTGTACTCCACTCCATAGATGGTGAGGTTGTATGCTCAAGATGCGGTGCAGTCCTTGGGTATAGTGATTATGATGTCATCCAGTACAAGAGGAGTATAGAACCTAATCTATACAATACATTCCATGTAGGTAGCGAAGCATATTCCATCGATGGAACTAGTAGAGCAATACGTTACCACAATAGGAATACGTATCTCTCGCACTTCTCTAACCTTTGCGAGAGGCTCTCCCTCCCAAGGCATATAGCACTGGAGTGTTGGATGTACTATAGTAAGTTACTCAAGAGTGTAAAGATGGGATCTGCAGAGCTTGCTATGCTTGTAGTGTATACACTATGCAAGAGGTACTCACTACAGAGGGATCAGGAGGAGATTAAGGATACTGTAGCACTTGTATATTCAAGAAGATGCCTGCCAACCATCCAGAAGGTGATCTCGAACTTTACCGATGAGATGTATAGATGTAAGGACCTTGGCATGATCGAACTGTACATGCAGTTACTTGATATGGACGATAGGAGTAGAAGGAGGGCTAGGAAGATTCTCTCCATTATTAGGGATCTTAACCTAAAGAAGGTGATGAATATTGCTTGTTGATCTAAACGTTGATGAGTTGAAGAGCGTAGAGCATGTGGTAACCCTCTCAACATATCCTATGATAAGGAGTATTGCAGATACACTGAAGAAGAACAGCGATGCATCATCCATACAGCCTATAGTGGTAGGAGAGGTTGGTGGTGAATACTACATACTTGATGGCTATGCTAGAGTACAGGCATGTAGGATCGCTAATGTGAAGAGCATCAGAGCATACGTGATACGACTTAAGAGCATGGAGGATGCACAGATATGGCATATAAGACTTAACATAAGATCTACATTGAACATACTCAAGCTGTATGATGCGATCAAGGGTAATATCGCTGATGAAGATTATGTATGCAGTAGGTATGGAATAGATCAGACTATGGTAAGATTGTTGAGGAGGTTAGAGCGGATAAAGGGCAAAGCATACACAAAGATATGCATGTATATGAATAGTATCCTCACTAGGTTCAATAGAGTTCCACCTATACCGTATTACATAGTAGTGTTGATATCTGAACTCGAGGATGAGGAGTTACAGGAGAAGGCTATCGATTTTGCATTCATAAATATAGATGATAATGAGGATGTATTCTCATTCCAAGATTATGATAGGATGCTAACATTCATAAAGATACTCAGATCTAGTTATAGAAGATCTTCTAATCCATACACGAGTAGTAGCAGTAGTAATGCTATAGATATTAATAATAGGGCAGTGAATCCTGAAGGTAAAAATAGGAGAAAGAGCAAAGAGAAGCATGTATTGCACCTTAGATGCTCATGTGGAGTATCATACTTTATAGATACTAAAAGCAATACTGTAAACAGGATAGATGAAAGTGAGAGTCTTATAATCTTGAGGAGTATTGAGTGTAAAAATATTCACATAGTTCCAGAGGAAGTTGTAGAATCGCTTGAATTGAATGAATATGAGGCTCGATGGTATATAGTTAATGGGTCAGAGATCAACTCGCTCATGCAGTCATTGACATGCAGTAAGGTAGCTATACTTGTAGGAGCAGATTGATTGGTATGTACGCATTAAAATGGAGGTTCAGAAATAATTCTAGATTAGTTATGAAGGTAATAACCTGTATAGGTAATGATAGCAAGAGCAAGAAGGATCTTGCCAAGTTATTTAATGACACACACAAACTCACAGTTATAATAAATAGATTAAAAAGATATAACATACTTCAGTGCTCTAGTATAGACAGTTCCCAAAACAAATATTCGTTAACCAAGCTTGGGAGATGGTTACTTCTATGCTATACATTCAGGGTAAGGCCAGTACAACTTGTCATACTTGCGTTGCTATACAACAATTATCACAGATCTATTACCAATAAGTTAGGATGGATAGTACCTGTGATAAAACATGAGATTAAGGATCTATCTCTTGATTACAAGATATATGATGAAGAGTATGCTTGGAAGCAGGCTAAGATACTCTGTAATAGAAGATTATGTAAATATTACGGAAGGAATGGAATCATATTGGAGCATTCTACATATGTGATGCTCAAAGAGTGGCATGACGATATCTATTCACTATACAGGTATGTTAAGCATATAGATCATTATGAAGGACAAGTACGTATATGAAGTAAGACCAGTAGATCTCTTCTCTCTTACTGAGGAGAAGCAGAAGAGTATAGTTACTAGTAGATTCTTATCGTTATTGAACTGGTTAGATAGTGCAATGACCATACACATAATCAAGGACCATCTACAGATACGTACAAGGGAGTTAAATATTGTATTACCAGCGATGAGAACATTCTTATTCAGTAATGAGCCTATGGAGCATATACTCACTTCTTTAGGTTATGAGTACTCTAGGGTTATAGATACAAAGTTACAGTGTATAAGATGTAAGGAATTGAGCGAGCGGTTTAACTATATAGTAGTTAATGGTGATGAGAGTAAATATGCAAGATGCTTCCTACTTTATAGATTGCCTACAAATACAAATATAGCATGGATAGATGGTATTGCAAGATTAGCAGACGAGACAATTATAGATATTATACCTATCAGACATGATATTGCACTGAGTAAGATGAAGAGATACTCAAGTCTTATAAATGCTGCTTCTATGAAATACACATCATTAGCATACAAGGCAGAGATTGCAGAGATGACAGTTCAAGCACTAGAGAAGCATGAGACTAAACTCTTCAGCGTATGTATAATACCAATAATAACTGCTAATAATATAAAAGCATTGGATGAGAAAAGTAAGAGGTTCATGAGGGAGGTGAAGCAATACACATCGCTTGATCCTATGATTGGAAGACAATCTGCCCTTTTGAATGGTAATGTAAGGCATATAATAGTTGAGCTTGGTAGCATGAGCATACTCTATCCATTTGTGAGCAGTGATATGCTTGAGGTACCAAATGGGATAATGCTTGGTATAAACCTTAACACAGACGCACCAGTTATCTACGATTACTCATTAAGAAATAATTATAATGTGATAATACTTGCATCTTCAGGTTCTGGCAAATCCATGACCGCAAAGATCATGCTTAACAGACTCTTAGAGAAGATCCCTGATTCATATGCCTTCATAATAGACCCTCAGGGTGAATATGCTAGGATTGCAGAGTACATGAGGTTTGATCTCATAGATATTGTTAATAACAGTAACTTAGGCCTCGACCCCCTAAGATTGTTTGATGCAACAACTGCAAGCGATGTTATATCAGATATAGTAATGGCACCATTATTGGTAAGGAAGGAGATAGCTACAAATACTAGCAAAGCTGATGATATATTCTCACTCTATGAAATGCTAAGTGAGGAAGCAAGGCGCTATCTTATAGATGTAGTAAATAATCACGCAAATGTATTTAGAGGCGAGAGTAGCATTGGTAGAAGAAGTGTACTCTCACTCAAGGGAATAAATTCTGCAAGTAGTATATCTGTTCTATTGTTATTAGCATTAGCAAAAGTATGGAATGAGATAAACTTGCTTGAGAGTAATACCCTTAAGATCCTAATAATAGATGAGGGATGGATGCTCTTCAACATACCCTCTGCAGCAAGATTCGTTAACCTTATCGCTAGGGTAGGGAGGAAACTCAACGTGTTATTCATATTTGTAACGCAAAGGCCAGAGGATGTTATAGCAAATGAGCATGGTAGAGCATTGCTTGATAACGCTGATACAAAGATATTGCTTAGGAATAACGAACTTGCTAGTGTAAAGATAGCAGAGGCATTACAACTCTCGAGTAGAGAAAGAGAGATGCTTACAACATTCAGTAGAGGTGAAGCATTACTGCTCACTGGAGGGTATAGGATAAGGCTTCAGGTAGTTCCAGGAGAGAGGGAGTTGAGGTTATTCTCCACGGATCCAAATCAGTACTAGAATGTTACAGGTTAGACTCTTCTTCTACTAACAATTATCTTATATGCAATGAATAAGGTTAGTGTGAATACACCTACGAACATAACCTCTAATATATAGCTGCTCATATCATATGAGTAGTTCAACCTGTTATCCTCTCCCTTAACAACTTCTGCATATGCTCTACCTCCCCAGTCGTTGTATACCTCTACATTGGCACTATAGCCATAAAATGGTATTACACATATATCACTGCAATACCGCTTTGGTTCATACGAGATTCCATCTATAACTATCCTTGATATATCTCCAAACTTCTTATCAATGCTGAATATAATTCTATTATTAGCGAGTGAGATGCTTTCTATCTTATTATCTTGATCCATGTTTACAATGATTACATAACTCTTATAGAATGAGAATGTATACTCATCGTATATCTTTGTCACATCTTCAACAGTAATCTTTATTCTGTAGGGCGTCAATGTATCAAGTGCTATGTGTAACGGTATATCAAATAGATTGTACTTTGATAGTACATATGTAGGGATATAGTGTGATGTATAATTTACCATTATACTAACACGACCAATATCCTTGGCATAATTATCTCTAGCATACATGTCCTCTACAACCATCTCTGCAAACCTTTCATGCTTACTATCATGAATAACCTTATTCTTGATGTAATCATGAAGAAGATTACCTAGTGGCTGTATCTCAACCTCTACTGGTACATCTTTGATAACTCCATCGGAACCATATACAATTACATCAAGCATCGTTGAGAACTTGACTAGTGGATATATGTACTCTGCACTTATAATCTCTAATCTATCATACCCAGCAAAGTTAGTTGAATAAAGTCTTATACCTAATTTTAATGTAGATGGCAGTGATTCAATGTTATCATCTTCTATCAATGGCGAGAACACTATCTTACCATAGTCCTCATGATCAAATATCAACATGCTTCTCTCTACATTAAAGCCGTGTGCATCTACATGAATCATCCTTAGATGTTCTATCTGAACTTCTTTATTAATGGTATGAGCATTATACTCATAATGATTGATCTTACTCCTTCTCATAGGATGTATATTCCCATCCTCATCCACACTACCATGATAATGTAATGCAACTGCAATACTCTTGTTATATGACCATGGCATATCATCATCATTAAGTACAAGGTACATATAATAATGATATACTGGCATGTACCTTACAAGGGTTATATCTATGCTAGTGTGTACTGTTGCTATAACCTTATCTATATTCATGAGTCTCAGAGTATATCTTGAATTATGTACACCAGGCGAAGAGTTATTAGTGCTGTATACAGTTATACCATCACCATATACAAGATCTAATGTTGAGGTATACTCATCATATCCAAGCTTGTATTTACACAGTTCCCTTGAGCAGTTATATTCATACACAAGCATCATATCATCATATTCTCTCTCCACAACAACATGTAGAGAACCTATCCTTTCATTCTTGAACCCATAGTCAAGCCTATGCATAATGGCAACTGGATCTCCAATATAGTATGTTCCATCCTTGTTCATTGCAATGAATCCATCACCATCTATAAGTTGGTTCTTGCTCAAATATGCTTCAAACATGGGATCCTTAACTGTAAATTTATGAATAGTGCTCTTTGAGTATCTGAACTTAACACATATGCTATCTTCTCCTATATATGAACATATTAGATGTGTTATGTTCTGCTGGAACCTAAGAGTATGAATGCCTATACTTGCATCTGCACTTATCTCAACTATTCCAGAGGTATCTGAACCATGTATAATAGCATCACCATCGACCTCAAGCCAGTATGAGTAGTCTATGCACGATGATCCATCTGTAGCATTATTGTAACCATGGTATACACTGTATGCAAACGCATCACCAGCATAGTAAGTACCATCAGGGTTCTGTCTAATACTACCATTGTAGTACAAGGGTGATATCATGATCTCTGCATAGAGTTCACAATTGTGTATGGTATACGATTGTATGTTATGAATACTATGAATAAGTGTAACCATGAGTGGAATTACTGATAGGTATAGTGCCAATTGCATCTTTTTGTTATACATCAATAATACAATGGATATAATAAAAGAGTATGAATCATGAATAATAGTATAATTATTCCTTTACTATTTATTGTCTCTTGCATCATCTTCTGTATCATCAACCCACACTGTTAGATCTACAACCTCGAAATTAGGATTTGGTAATCTTATATTGTACATGCTCTCAACCCTCTCCCTATTGGTATCCCTATTACTTATCATCTCCTTCAAGAGCCTAGAATCTGCAAACTTGCTTATACCTCCACTCTCCTTCATCTGCTCTAACCAGTGGTAGAGGTTTGTTAACGGTCTCTTATCTTTACTTAAATGCATTATATGCTCTCCAAATACTCTACCGAACAACTCCTCTTTGCCATGGAGGATGTTATCTGGTAACCTAAAGTATTCATTAGCTAATCCTGTGAGAGCTTCATAATCTCCCTTATCATATAAACTCTTCACTGTATAGAACCATCTATTAACCTCCCTAGCATCAACAGCAGTATTTGGTTTCAAGGTTGCGTAGTATGCTATAGTACCCTCGATCAGAGAGCCAGCAAAGTTCCTTACAATCTCCATTCCATGCTCTCTACCCTCATTGCTTGCTGTTGTGAATGTACTCCTTGCAGCGTTATCTGTGAACCTGCTTATGCTTGGTATGCTTAGAACCTCTGCAGCAGGTCTTATTGATGCTAACAGTCCTCCAAATGTACCTGCACCAAACCCTTCCACTGCTGTTCTCCCTATAGTCTTGATCGCCGGAGTGCTCATGGCTGCTCTCGCAAGTTCTAGTGTTGTTGGGGCTCTGCCAAGTGTAGATTCTAGGCCAGAGGCTATAGTACTCATCCCTGCTACTGCCCCTCTTGCTGCACCTGCTATTGAACCACTAGCCAACAGTATGCCAGACACTCCTGCACCAGTAACCCATGCGCTTATGGTTGTGACTAATGAACCAAGGGTTGGTGCCAAGAGTGTTGGAAAGTAAACTGCAAGAGATGCTATTGCAACACTGGCTATCCATAACTGCAATGGTTCAAGATTTGTACCCATAACATATGCAGAGCCAGCGGTTATTGTAAGGCTTGAAAGTATCGGTGCTATACTCAACCCTATTAGGGTGTTGATGAGCATATCGCTTATCCTCTTCAGGAATGGTATGAGTGATATCATCAGTATCAGAGGTAAACCTATTATTAGTACTGCTGTAAGTACAAGCCTTATGGTACCTATGAGGTAGAGACTGATCATAAGCATCAACGCTATGAGTGATTTGAATGCTCCCATGAACACATCTACAAATAAGCGTTCAGATAATTTGGTAGGATCTAGAAGTTCCATGGGGTCTGGCATGTTAGGAGCACTTATTGCTGATATATTCTCCCATACCCATTTAACTCTCTCGCGTGCCCTTGCGGGGTCCTCTGGGCTCAATATGTATAGGCTGAACTCCTCTATGCTGTACGCTATGGGGTCCCAGAATAGTGGGAATGCAAATAAGAGTATTATGAATAGAGCACTCTTGGATACCATGGAGTATGCTGTATTCCTAGGCAGTATAGCAAAGTTCTCAAGCATTAATGATATTCCAGCAAGTATTAGAATAATTACTAGAAGATAGAGTGAGGTGTCTCTGAAGAACGTATACATTTTTATATTACTACTATCAGCATAGAACTTTGGTACAGTTACTGCTATATCAACGAATGTATTGCCTATTGTATTGACTATACCAACGCTCAGTGCTATCAATGCTATGATAGCAAATATTGCTATAACAGTTAATAGTCCAGCACTTAATCCAAATACCATATATGATCACATCCATAGCATGTATCAATAGCGAGTAGATCTTACCATTATAACCTTTTCAAGCAATGGTCTGCTATACCCATCAACATACACGCTGAGAAGAGTCTTCATAGTGTCCTTTAACGTTAACATCACATCTAGTTCACCATTATGATCAGAGGTTATACTTGCAAGCATAATGTCGTCAACATATATCCTTGCCAACCTATTCGCTACTGCTCTACCATCCCTGGTGAGAAGCCTTAGCCTTAATCTTACAGGATTAAAGTTGAGTACTAGCATGTTGTCATCATAATCATCATCATTGTTACTTCCACCTTTAGCATTCCTGCTACTTCTTCCTATACCAAGTCTATCGATTACAGATGCTATTACCATAATCTTATTGAATAGCAATACTTTAACAATATCCATGAATGTCTCTACTAGTGGTTTAACTTTATGCCTTATAACATAAAGCATTAGTGAATAGATTAGTTCATCCATGCTCACTGCTCTATATCTTATCATAGCGATTAAGAATGCTATTGCTAGTGATATCATCGCTATCAGAATATCCTTACTTGTCAGAGCTATCATCAGTGCTGATCCTACTATACCCATCTGCTTCATGCTTATCCGTCCAAGTAAAGGAAAGTCGAATACAGGCTGTCTTGAAGGTTCTATATCCTCAAACCATAGTACCTCCACCATCACTTACAATATTGGTTAAATATATAACACACGTAAACGATAGAATCCAAAATAAATGGATCTATTTGTTGTTGATGATGATGGTCTGAACCTTCTGTTTGATACTGCAGCATATGCATGGAGTAATCCTACCACCATTGCTATGAATGCACTCGCCTCTATGCTCAGCATCCTCAAGAATAGGAATGGAAGGAATGTTATGAACAGAACCTCTACAGCAAAATGTATCACTAATGCTGGAAGTGGACCAAATACTCTGGCAAGCAGTGCAAAAAACCTGTTCGTTTCATATTCTATATTCTTGCTTAGTACTGTGCTTAGCACATCACAAGTATATGCAATAATCCAGAAAACAAAGAAGAAGGTTGTTAGCAATGGCTGCTCTACCCTTGGCAGTATAGCAAAGTATATCAACACTAATGCTATTGCTATAGCATCGATCTTCCTCATAGGTATAGGCTTAGATATCAGAGTTTGATCACCCCAGCTATTACTCCTATGGTTACTATCGCTCCACCAAAGTACCTTGTTAGCATGAATATCATGCCAACCCTATCTACTAGCGTTCTAGGTATGTTACCTTGCGGGTTATCTATGCTAATCCCTGTTATCCATGCAGTTATCTCTGGCGCAGCAAAGATTATTAGTCCTGCTATGATAGCACTTATCACTATTCTTAGCCATCTTACCCTTTCCTCTTCTGTGAGTTCTCCTAACATCATAGATCAAACCATGTATTTAAAAATAGTCTATTGTATCATGAAGATGAGCAAGAAGTGGTATGAGTTGAAGCTATACCCAAACTTCAAGGATGGGGAAGAAGAGATACTCAACCTACTCTACAGAGTTGATGAGTTTGCAGTATTCATACTGCGCAAGGCTAATACAACAAGGATACTTGTAAGGGCAGATGATATTAATGCTATGCACTTTGCAGGAATTGCTAATGCTAAACTAGATAGGCTTGAATGGAACCCATCTCTACGCTATAACTTTAGCCGTTACTACAGGATGAGAACACATTATGCATTACCTATAGTACAGGAGATCAGACCAAGCATACTCTACAATATGCTAGAGGAGTTGGATAGTAATGATAATGGTATGGAGTGCATACTCGCATGTTATGCAATATATAGGGATGAGTCATACTCAATAAGTAGATGGATAATGAGCAAGGAGGGTCATGAACATGCTATTGTAAAGGCATTGAAGAGTATGTTTACACCTAGTAGGGTTAAGAGTATAGAGAAAGCAAAAAGGTTATCACCGTTGACAGAGAGCCTAATTGAGAAGGCTAGATGGAAGATGAGGCTCAAGCACTTTCATACAGTGATAGCACTGGGCGCAGACAATACTAGAGTGCTAGATATGCTGGAAGGAGCATTGCCCTATGGATTAGTAGCATACAGAAGTGAAGAGCATAGTTATGAGTCTGATCTATCTAGCATAGTTGAAAGATCATCCATGTTAAAGAAGTGTATACTGAGTGATATAGAACTTGCAAGCATGATTGCATTGCCAAAGGATGCATCTATACTGAGGCTAGTTACAGCAGATACAAGGACATTCACCACAGGGCTTGTAGTAGATGCGGATATGCTTTAAGATTTGATGCTAAGATGATTAGCAGTGATGAGATAGATGTAATAGGGTTCAGTAACGATGGTAGAGCATATGGAATACCGAGTAAGGATAGGATACATACTGCAATATTTGGTGAGAGCGGAGCAGGAAAGTCAGAGACTATGAAACTGTTGATCTTGCAGTGCATAAAGCGTAGAGAAGGGTTCATGCTTATAGATCCTCATGGTATGCTTGCAAGGGATATCCTTGCCCTTATGCCTAGAGAGTTGTGGAGGAATACAGTATATATAAATCCTGTCACTGCTATTTGGTTCAATAGAGCAGTTAGCATAAACCCATTAGCCTATAGCAGTGAGGAGGAGAAGCATATAACAGTCATGTCATTTCTAAACGTGCTCAAGAACCTCTATGCTGATTCATGGGGCGATAGGCTTGAGACCATACTAAGGAACGCAATCAATGTACTCTTGTATAATAGCAGGGAGGTAACACTGAAGGATCTAAGATCATTCATAGTAAACTCTGAGTTCAGAGATTCTATACTTAGGAATGTTACAGATCTTGATGCACTGCACTTCTGGTACGATATATTTGAGAAGAACTACAAGAAGGAGGCTGTTGGAGTAGTGTATAACAAACTCGATAAGATACTATCTACACCTCTAGCAATGGTAATGCTTAACTCAAGATCAAGTATTAGTATAGCACAAGCTATGAGGGAAGGGAGGTTCATACTTGTTGATCTTGCAGATATAGCATCTGATGATATGGTGGCATTTCTAGGCTCGCTGTTAATACACCTTGCATACGTTGAGGCTAAAATGGATGCAAGGTCCTCCTCATCCCCCTCTAAACCATTTCATCTATTCATAGATGAAGCCCATCTCTTCCCATCATTTGCTATAAGGGAAGTGTTGAATACATTAAGGAAGTTCAATGTTAAGGTTACTATTGCAACGCAGAGTGCCAACGCTCTTCCAAGCAATGTAGTAAAGGAGATACCATCACTGTGCAGAACCATACTCTGCTTCAAGTGCGATGCTCCCACTGCTACATTATTCAAGGACATTCTACCATTGAAGAGAGACGAACTATTATCATTATCACTCCACGAGTTTGCGTTTTACTCACATGCATCTCCTCCAATAACTGGAATTGCCATGAGTAAGAGGATAACAGCAAGGGTATCTAATAATTGGCTAGATGGTGCAAAGTTAAGCGTTGAGACCTATGGCGATTATGCAGGACTGATGCAGGGATCATCTGAGGTGAATTATAAGGGCGGTGGGAATATAAGCAGCAGGGATCTAAAGGAAGAGGTACGTAATGTAACTAGAAGCAGTGATAGTACTACATCTATAAGATTGAATGCAAAGAGTCAAGAGTCCATATAAATAAATGCAATTAAGAAATAGAAGAAGAGATATTGTACATTTTTTATTTACCATCTCCATAGTATAGATATGCATAATGGTCATAAGACTGCTATAAAGTTCTTCAAGCATACATCTAGTACGTACGATAGAGTTGTAAAGCTGACTACATTTGGGCAAGATGCTGTATGGAAGAGAGTTATGTTAGAGTTGGTTCCAGCAGGGGACTATACAGCGTTAGACCTTGCGTGTGGTACAGGCATATTGACCATGGCATTAAGGGATAAGGTCTCTCTGGTATATGGGTTAGATATAATATATGATAGCCTACTCATAGCAGATAGTAAGGCAAAGAACCTCAACTACTCCAATGTGATACTACTCAATGCAGTTGCAGAGTTCGTACCGTTAAAGGATGGCACAGTTGATGTAATAACAGCATCATACCTTGCAAAGTACTGTGATATAGAGAAGGTTGTTATGGAGTGCAAGAGGTTGTTAAGGGATAATGGTATAGTTATAATACATGACTTTACTTATCCAAAGGGGACCATGCGTTATCTATGGCATGCATACTTCATGATTTTAAGGTTGGCTAGGGTATTTATGCGTGAATGGGAACCGATATTCAATGAACTTGATAAGGTTATAGTAACAAGGCAGAGTTGGGTAGATGAACTTCTCGATACATTAAAGAGACATGGGTTCAAGGATATACGTTGCATTAATCTTACATTCGGTACAGCAGCGGTTGTCTATGCAAAGAAGGGCTAGCATAGTAGTAGGGTTATAATTAATTAATTTATTGTTATTATTATAATAATATTATCCCACAACTATTCTTCCTCACCACTCATCATCTTCCTTTGCTGCATAATCTTGATCTCATTTATAACAGACCTTACACCTATTCTGTAATCTGGGTATCTAAGCTTTAGATTCAACATGCTCTTAGCCTTCATGTTACTTGCTCTTACAGATGCTGTTAACGTACCTATCATATCACTACCAAGCAGTAATCTTGCTAGCCATAATGGTACACTTGATGGTCTCTTAACTCCTAGAGTATCGGCAGTGTAGTATACAAAATCCCTGAACTTGCATGGCTCATCATCACATACTATGAATCTCTCACCCCCTGCTCTATCAACCTCAGCCATAAGTGCTAGTGCTTCTACAGCATCATCAACATGGGTGAAGCATCTGTAGTAATCTCCAGAACCTGGGATCATGAATCCAAGCCTACTCTTCTTCTTAATCAATCCTTTAACTAGGATGCTATTGAACCATCCACCATTACCATATACATCACCAAGTATCGCAATGCTTACACTGAATCCATCATCTTTGCTGGCATCCCAGAGCATCTTCTCTGCTTCACTTCTTAACCTAGTGAACCATGTCTCTGGCCTGTATGGACTATCCTCATCAACGATTGAGCCATGAGTATCCCCAAAGACACCCATGCCCTGTGCATATACAACTCTACCCAACCCCTTCATAGTTGCCATAGCATCTATTAGATTCCTCATACCTCTGATATTCACATCGTACTGCATCCTTCTATCCCTTATCAAGGGATTTAGTGCAGCAAGGTGGAAGAGTACATAAGCGTCGATATCATGAAATGCCTTCATCATCTGATCTCTGTTGGTTATATCAGCAACTATGCACTGCTGTACTCCAATAGCCTTAAGATCTGGTATCTTATCATGCCTCCTAACCAGACATGTAACCTCACTTCCATTCTTCAAGAGCCTCTCAACAAGCCTTATGCCTATAAAACCAGATGCCCCAGTAACCAATGCCCTCATGAGAGTCTTTTAAGGTTATAGGCAATATTAAGGATTTCTTCAACAGATAGGGTATCAACACAAGTAAATAACTTTTTATCCATCGCCTATCTTATATATTATAATGCATGATAGTAGATTGAACGAGTGGTTTGTACCAAAGTTTGGTCCTCTAAGGTTCAGGGTAGCAGTTGGGATGCTCTTCCTCCCATACACTGGTATGTGTGTATCATTCACTGTAATAGGTTCTCTCTTGGCTGATAACATCCTATGGGATAGGCTTATCGCTATAGTGCTCATCTACCTACTAGCATTGGGCGTATCTGCACATGCATTAGATAGTATAGGTTCTAAGCGTAAGCCATGGGGTAATGTATTCAGCAATAGAGCACTTCTTGCTATAGCAATTACAGCATTGGTAATTGCATATACAATAGGCATATACTATATAGTGCTATACGTGCCATTCCTTGCAGTAATAGCAGTGCTTGAAGGCTTCTTCCTCTTTGCATACAACGTTGAACTCTTCAATGGTAGGTTCCATAACAACCTCTTCTTCTCAATATCCTGGGGAGGTCTACCACTGCTTGCTGGGTATGTTATGCAGACCAATGGTATATCCATACCTGCACTTATAGCATCTGCCATAACAGCGTTGGTAGCATATGCAGAGATAAGGGTATCGAGACCATACAAGGAGTTGAAGCGCTCATCCAAAGAGGATAACAATAACAAGGAGAAGATGCTCTTGTATGAGAAGATGTTAAAGTTGCTGAGTATGGGTAGTATAGGGGTAGCAGTATCCATGATCATATTAAGAGCATTGGTATGATTGAGCGGGTATCAGTAAAGGTCTCTGAAGGAGAGTTTGGTAGTACAATGCTCAGAGCATTGAGGAGGCTGGAGGAGAGGTCAGAAATAAAACTCTCGAGGGTAGAGAAGTTACTACTTGCAGAGGTTGGTACTGTGGAGCAGTTGCTCAGCATACTTATAGATGAGCCTGTAAGCGTATGTGTGTTGAAGCAGGAGGAGGATAGCAAGAGCAATATTATAGAGAGGAGGGTTAACATACGCAATGCTGACTCTATACTTATGAGTGCAGAGAGCAGGATAAGGACGGATGTTCTTCCAGAGGCAGTGGTAGATGATATAAGGGCTAGGAAGCTTGGGATAGGTAGCATAATACTCAAGCATAGACTTGAGACGTTCAGGAGGATAGTAGAGATAGGATGCTGTTACAGCAGTGATGAGTCAAGATATAGTAGTAGTAAGGATAGAGACGCATCTACGGTTTATAGACTGTACAGTATAGTTCATGCTGGTGTTGAGGCATTCATGATAAGAGAAGAGTTCAGATCAGATGCAATAAGGAGACTTGCTTCACTAACATGATTATCCATGTAAATGCATAATCGCTTACCTCTTTATACATCTTCTACCCTACTTCACCTTAGCCCTTACCCTTGATACAAACCTATCCCTGTTGATTATGAACCTCTCATGCACTGCTTCTCCAACCTTCTCATGCTCATCACGGGCATCAACATGGAATACTAGCCTTCTACCCTCTATGCTTACCAGCAATGCATGTACCCTAACATTCATGCCTAGAGGTGTTGGGGCCATATGCTTTGCATCTATCCTTACGCCAACAGTATCCTCATCCTCCTTGAGATATGGCTTAACCATCTCCCTGCATAGCCTCTCCATAGCCTCTACCATACTTGGTGTTGATAGCACTCTACCATCATCTCCAAGGAAGTCTATTACCATACTGCTATCAACATTCACAACCCTCTCCATCTCAATGCCAGGTTTTAGTTGTGAATTCAATTTATTATATCCTGGATTTTCTGCCATTATTGCAGATAAGAGAGACTATAAGATAAGCTTTGTTGTACTAAGCATGCTGATAATAATGGATACTAATGTATCGCTAAGGTATGCTAAGAACTGTATATTTTGTTTATTTGTCATAACATCCTTGTCATTTTTTTTGATAAATAACTTTAACTTGTTGTGTAGATAAGTTGCTCAATGCTGAGCAAGCAAATCTTAGCAATAGTAGTAGCAGTACTTGCTTTAACATTGCTTATTATCCCTGTAGATGCAGCAAGGAGATCTCCACCATACTCAAACCAATCCCTCTACCCCAACTTCAACAATCAGTGCCAATTACCTTCATACGATATAGGTGTACCATTTGGAGGAGTAAATGGGCAACGTTGTATAGCTATAGATAGGAGCACTGGCAAGGCTAACCAGAAGAGCCAGGTCTTTACAACTGGAGCATACTGTGCTAGAGATAA
>JACAFJ010000017.1 GCA_013538675.1 Candidatus Nitrosocaldus tengchongensis | reverse complement strand
CCTATTGCTGCTGTTGCCTCTGCAACTGGCAAGCAGTAGAGAGGGAATATATCTGCACCCATGACTCCATAACTTGCGTTTAGGATGACCTTCAATGCTTGGCTTATAACACTGTACAGTTCCTTATCCTCAGGCTTTAATGTCTTATCCTTGGATAACTGCTTGTAGTAATTCACTCTTAGATCACGTAAAGAGCCTATCAGTAGTGATGTTATACCCTTCCTCTTCTTGCATACCCAGTGCTCAGTCTCAGGTATCATGTTTACTTTGCACTCTTCATGCACACATCTTACAGTCTCATAGGATAGGTTGTAGACCTTGATTATGCTTGGGTATAGGCTTGCAAAGTCTAGAACAACAACATTGAAGTGTACTCCAGGCTTTGGCTCAACTACAAACCCTCCTCTATACTTCTTATCCTTTATAACTGCTGTTGTTGATGCATAACCCTTCTGCTCCAACTCCTCCTTCCTAGGGATTAAAGCATTCCTCCTCCTATGCTCAAAGTAGAGCATGCTCCTTATCCATTGCGATACCCCTAGCCTAGAGAGATCCTCTATTGGCATCTTTGCTATCCTTGCAACGGCTATGAGTAGTTTCATGAGCAGGTTGTTGCTGAATACAGTTAACCTGTACGTTATCCTTGCATCGTTGTAGCAGTAGTTTGCAAGTTCATAGAGAGGAAGATCACCTATGTTGCCCTCAAACTTTATCTTTGATTCGTTGATCAATGCTTCACTTATAGCATTAAGTGTATACTCTGAGTACTTATGGCTGAATGCATATATCTGTATGGATCTGTTTGTAAACGTTCTGTAAAGATCGATATGCACACCATGCTTCACTGCTGCTGAATCCCTCTGCAATGCTATTGGTACCTCATCCCTTGCTATACCAAGGTTCAATGCCCTATTGTAAAGGTATGGGAGATCAAAGTCATCCCCATTAAAGGTTATTATGAATGGGTAATCAAGCATCCTAGAGAATACACTCCTAAGCAACTCTCTCTCATCATCGAAGAACCTAACATTAACCTTAGCATCAAGAACATCCTTCTTGTTGCCTATGCTATTCCCCTTCCTGTTGAGTAGGAATACTTCATGTCTATCATCGCTCCCAACCATGGCAACTGCTATAACCTCATTCCTTGCCCTACTTGCATCTGGTATCCTATCATCCTCAGATACAACCTCTATATCCAATGCTACTCTCTTTATCTCAGGTATTGGCTGGTTCAGCAGTTTAGCCCACTCCTGAAGGTATGTTCTCAACTCCTCACTACTACTCTTATCACTTGCTATGCTATCCCATATCAACTTCTTGAGTGCTAGATCAACGTTCTCAGCAACTCTATACTCATGCCTCTTCAATACTCCATCCTCTATCGAGTAGTATAAGCCAACTATAAGCCCGTTATCGTAGAGGTAGTTCTCATAGTACTTTATATCAGACTCCCATGTCCTGAGCATGTTCCTTATACTCTTCTCAGTACCTCCTATTGCTAGAGGGTCTGTAGCAACTATCTTCAGCATATCAACTTCTCCATCGTTGAGTAGATCTACCTTCTTAACACGCTCTATGGCAAGTATATCCTTCCTATCCCTTATCCCATCTACTGCCTGCTCAGCAGAAGCAAAGCAGTATGGTTTGTGCTCAGTCTTATCATACCATAGATGGATAAGACCATCCTCAGGGTTGTAGAACTTGAGTACTGCTACCCTCTTCTCCCCATCATACGTTGCTGATACAAGCAGAGATGGTGTAAGGTTATATGTATCTGAGCAGAGGATTCTCATCCTCTCTGCTATGTTCATGTTAACTACTGTACTCTGCATAGTATAACATCGTCTAACACCCTTATTAATCAATGTGTCACAAATATTTTTTATACCATGTTATCTGGAAGATATGGATAGATGGATAAGATTGTGTGTAATGGATATGGGTATAGATATGAGGATAGATAAGGGTTGGGATGGTAAGGAAGAAGAAGGTAGAGTGTGGATTGAGCATCCCTTGATAAAGCCAAAGAGCATAGAGAGGAGGGAGTACCAGATAAGCATAGCAGAGGCTGCAAAGAAGAGGAACACACTGGTTGTGCTACCCACTGGATTAGGCAAGACTACTATAGCACTACTCCTCATAGCAGATATGCTGAATCAAGGTAAGAGGGCACTCTTCCTTGCGCCAACTAGAGTACTTGTACACCAGCACTACAACTTCTTGAAGGAAAATCTACTCAGCAGTGATGTAGTAGTACTAACTGGAGAAGTACAGAAGTATGAGAGGGTAGATGTGTGGAGCAACGCAGATGTTGTATGCTCTACACCTCAGATTACACTCAACGATATAGAGAGGGGGTTCATAAATGCTGGCGACTTTGCCTTGCTTGTATTCGATGAAGTACATAGAGCAGTTGGAGACTACTCATATGTAAGGATAGCATCACTCCTTCTAACAGACTCCAGTTATACAACTACAAGGATAGTTGGTTTTACTGCAACGCTCCCAGACGATAGGGAGAGAGTGCTAGAGATAGCGAGGAATCTAAGGATAGAAAGGATAGAGGTTAGGGATGAGAGTAGCCCAGATGTTAGACCATACATAAAGGATACAAGAGTTGAGTTTGTAACGGTTGATCTTACACCACTTATGAGGAGGATAAGGGTGCATGTAGAGAAGGCACTACAGAGGAGGCTTGAGGAGCTGAAGAGCCTAGGCATAATAAACAGTACAAGGGTTAATCTGAGCCATCTCATAAATGCTAGGGAGAGTATAGCAGGTATCAGAGGCTCTGCAAGAGCACTCTACAGTGCTATAAGGCTTAGCCATGCACTCAAGGTTCTAGATACCCAAGGGATAACAGCATTCACAAGGTTCTATGAGCGTTTGAGGGAGAAGGGTGGTGTAGGAGTAAGGGACCTCCTCGAGGATGGTGAGTTGAAGCATGCCTTTGAACTTGCAAGGGGTGCAGAGGTCTCTGGATTAGAGCATCCAAAACTCTCAAGGTTGATAGAGATATTGAGGAAAGAAGGGTTCTCCTCCAGTGAGCATGATTATAGCAGCAGTAGTAGTAGTGTTAGTAGTAATAATAGTAGGAGAGGCAAGGCTATCGTATTCACTAGTTACAGGGATTCTGTTGAGGTTATAACATCAAGGTTGAGAGATTCAGGATTTAGGGTTGGTTACCTTATAGGCAAGGCAGGCATGTATGGGTTAAGGCAGGATGAGCAGGTAGAGGCTGTTAGCAGGTTCAAGGCTGGAGAATACGATATTCTGGTGGCAACTAGCGTTGGAGAGGAAGGACTTGATATAGCAGAGTGTAACCTTGTGATATTCTACGATAACGTGCCTAGTGCGATAAGGTTTGTGCAGAGGAAGGGTAGAACAGGAAGAAGGATTCCTGGCAAGGTTATAGTGCTAGTAGCAAAGGATACGATAGATGAGGCATATCACTGGATAAGTAGGAGGAAGGTTAGGCAGGTTAGGAGTATAGCAGATATAGTGAATAGGATGATAGCCAATAGTAGTAGTAGTAGGGATAGTAACAGTGTTGGTAGTCGAAGCAAGTCCTACAGCAGCAGTTGTAGTAATAGCAACACTAACATAACCAACTTGGATGATTTCATAAGGTAGCAAGCATCTCTAGATATAAATGATTAAATACCTTCCCATCAAGAATCCATACATTGCTACCCCCAGCAACACTTGTACTCCTTGCAGTTAACGTATCTGTATTCATACTCATCCAGAATAATACAAACTGGTATAAGTTTGGCTTAACCCCATCCTATATTGTTAACGATCCATCCATGTTCCTTATAACATCATTCACATCCATGTTCCTTCATGCAAATATAGTGCATATAGCATTCAACATGCTAGCATTGGTAGTTATAGGTAAAGTTATAGAGGAGGCTATAGGCTCGCCAAGATATGCTATAATGTACATCCTATCTGGATTGAGCGGGGTTGCATTACACACGATTTACTCTCTAGCAACAGACAATGGGTTCAATACACCAATGGTTGGAGCATCTGGGGCAATCTCTGGTATAATAGGGTTGGCAGCAGCACTAGGGGATAAGTTCTCTTACATCTGGCTAGGAGTTCAGTTCATATTTGCAATTGCAGGATTATCATCAATAGCATACTTTGCACATATTGGAGGCTTTCTATTCGGGTTCCTGCTGGGCAAACTATATAATGATAGGATATACAAGGATAGAACTTACCTCTAAAGTAATAGGATGATTGATTAATCAATTGTCAATTGATTACTACACATACATATATTGAGCGGTCATCCACATTCAGGAGTATGTGGCTTTCTACGCCCATACTGCTTGGGGTTCAACCCAGCATGGGCGTAGTTGGCCCTCGCCTCTACCCTACAGGTCTCTACGGGTTTCCCCGTATCCCCTCTGTTTGATAGAGGCGACCACCAGCCATACAGACACCAAGGCTTCCCTTGATGCCAGGCCTGCTTGGTGGATCGCTCCTTCTCCTGGCGGATGACCTCCTCTATATTATTATAGAGGAAGAATGATATAAGCATTACTGATTAAGATCTTGACATTACAGTCAATAGAATTTTATACCTATGCCATCCATGCTTGTTCTGATACTCTCAACGTAGGTATCTGGATCCATCTCTACTACTCTTATAGCATCTGCATTTATTATCATGATTGAGTGTAATCTAGCATTCTTTATCTCCTCCATGCTTATTGGAGGGTTTGAGTAGTATCTATCGCATAATGCCTTTACCTTCCCGATATCATCCTTGCTCCTATACCTTGGTGGCTTCAAGAAGAGTTCTTGGACTGGTAGAATGCTTAGTGCGGGGGTTGCCAGTGCGAACTTACCAGCGAATGCACTGTACCTTGCTATCTTGCTTGCTACCCTTGCCGCACTGTACGCCATAGGGTCTAGGGCATGCTCTGGAGGAACAAACCCAGTCTCTATCTCAACTATGAACACATTATCTCCCTTGCTTGCATAAACATCGCATATAAGCACGTCGTTCAACTGTCTCTCAACATCAACATCATACCCATACTTTATGAGATGTTTGGCACATATCAGTTCTAGGACTGAATGGTTTATCTTCACCAGATTACGCCTGTAGAGTTCTACGAGCCTCTGCTTGACATAGTTGATCCTCTTGAGCACTAATTGCTCCTCATTACTTGATAACCTTGCTGCAACCTGCTCTATATCCTCTGTGAACCTTTCTACATCCACACATCTTCATTCTCATCATTCAAATAAATATATTATCTTCTCTCCCTACTCAGTTACACTGAACTCCAACTTCTCCCCTCTTGAGTCATAGAGATGGATGTTATCATCCTCATATGGATAACTCACTATCATGCTTATGTAACCTATGAAGTCGGCATTAAGATCTGTCAACGATGGTTCGCTAGAGCCATTTGGATGGGAGTGCATTACACCAAGTATAGAGCGATCGAATGGGAGAAGTAGTGTAGGGAAGCCAGAGTAGTACGGACCAAAGTATGAGAATGGCGGTATCATGAGCTTCTCTACACTAAGAGCATCCCTGTTACTCTTGCCACAGAGGAGCAGTATAGCCTCATTTGGGTGCCTTATCTTGCAGTAAGATATTATACTGTCTATAACTTGCTTCTTTATAGTTACCCTTCTCTTCCTAACCATGACTATAGAATAGTTAGTAATAATCCATAGATTAGTATTACTTTCTATCACGGTAACTTTATATCGCATAACTGCTATTCCTATGTAATGAAGCTTGATTACGCTAGGTATAGTGAGAGGTTTGGCGCCCTAACCATAAACTCTGTGCAGCATGTACACGAACTAGACTCTGGGAGTGCTGAGTACCATAGAAGTAGAACCGTAGCCCAGATATCTGAGAGGGAGTTATATGATATGTACAGTAGGTTTGCAATAGTGGTACCAGTGAAGAATGAGAGGCTTAAACTGCTTGAAGGAGTGATAAGTGGGATACCACATGACTGCCTTGTAATAGTTGTATCCAACAGTTCAAGGAACCCAGTCGATAGGTACAAGTTGGAGAGGGACACACTAAAGCACCATGTACTCTTAACTGATAGGGATGTAATCCTTATACACCAGCGTGATCCAGAAGTTGCCAATGTATTTGAGGTGTTGGACTATCCATACATACTGGATGGAAACATGGTTAGGGATGGCAAGGGTGAGGGTATGCTCATAGGTCTACTTATAGCAAAGATGATGGGCAAGGAGTACATAGGCTTCATAGACTCTGACAACTACATGCCTGGAGCTGTGAATGAGTATGTGAAGATATACGCTGCTGGCATGTTAATCTCAGAGTCTCCGTACACCATGGTTAGAATAGCATGGAGGTACAAGCCAAAGGTTACTCATGGCGAACTCTACTTTGCAAAGTGGGGGAGGATATCTGAGTACACCAACAGGCATCTCAACATGCTCATAGCTAGCCATACAGGGTTTGAGACCGATGTGGTAAAGACTGGTAATGCTGGAGAGCATGCTATGAGCATTAGGCTTGCTGAACTGCTAGATTACTCCTCAGGCTTTGCCATAGAGCCATATGAGCTTGTTTACATTATGGAGGAGTTTGGAGGCGTACTTGAGAGTAGGCATGCTGAGGCTATGTATGAGGGTATAAACGTGCTCCAGATAGAGAGTAGGAACCCCCATCTACATGAGGAGAAGGGCTCCTTGCACATAAAGGAGATGCTCAGAGACTCCCTAGCAAGCATATACTTCAGCAGGCTCTGCACCCCTGCTCTAAAGAAGCAGATACTCAAGGATCTTAGGAGGGCTGGGGCAATAAGAAGCAAGGATGATATCCAGCATCCTATTGTTATGCCTTCAATCAAGGGTATAGATGTTAATGAGTTTGCTAGACTGGTTAAGGTTAGATGCTCAACACTGCAGTACTTTGGTAGCAACATAAATGCACAGATGGAGGCTATAACAACCTAATCATCATATCTTTATTCTAGATTCAATATAATTAGACTCTCTATCTATCCTATTGTTGTTACTGCTGTTAGCATGGTTAAAATTGGGATACGTAAGATAAGATCAACCTGTATGTACAGATCAAGGCTTAAGGGCAGTCTGGACGAGCATATACTAGCCTATCTCTCCTCAATGGATGAGGATACATCCCTACTCCATTACGATATAGCTGGGAGCGAGGCACACTCTATAATGCTCTATGAGCAGGGCTTGATAAGTAAGGATGAACTAGCAAGGATACTTGAAGCACTTGAGAGTGCAAAGAACATCTCTGCAGATGAGTTGAGGAGCATGAAGGAGCGTTACGAGGATGTGCATGAGACACTGGAAGCGTATGTTATAAGCAAGGCAGGTATGGATGCTGGAGGGAAGATGCACACAGCAAGATCAAGGAACGATCAGGTTACTCTTGATCTGAGAATGAAGGTTAGGGATGATATAACAGTAGTAGAGTATGCTATACTTGACCTTATAGATGCTCTACTTGCTAGAGCAAGGGAGTGTATAGATGCTGTTATGCCAATGTATACACACCTACAGCATGCACAGATAGGCTCCTTCTCCCATTACTTGCTTGCATACACGGATATGCTCTTCAGGGATGTGGATAGGCTTGAGTCATGCTATGCTAGAGTGAACCTATCCCCTCTAGGCTCATCTGCAATAGGAGGCACATCCCTTCCAGTTAACAGGGAGAGGGTTGCAAGCCTCCTAGGCTTCAATGGTATAGTTGAGAATAGCATAGATGCTACTAGCAGTAGAGACTTCCTTCTTGAGTTCTGCTCTTCACTCTGCATAACAATGCTTGATCTGAGCAGGATGGCTGAGGATCTGGTGCTATGGTCATCATCTGAGTTCAACTACATAGAGTTACCAGATGAACTTGCATCAACCTCAAGCGTTATGCCACAGAAGAAGAACCCATGCCCACTAGAGTTGATGCGTGCTAGAGCATCAACAGTGCTTGGGTTGCTTACTGCTATCATGGGTATAGTAAGATCACTACCCTCTGGCTATAATAGGGATCTGCAGGAGGGGAAGAGGATAGCATTAGATGTATCCAAGATAGCATATGACTCTTTGCTGATAATGAAGGCTATCATATCAGATCTTAGGGTTAAAAGGGATAGTATGCTAGATGCTGCAGAGAAGAGTTACGCAATAGCACTAGATGTGGCAGAGCAGTTGGTGCAGAGAGGTATAGCATTCAGGGTTGCACACAGGTTGGTTGGTGCATTGGTAGCGTATGCACATGAACATAGCATGACTCTAAGAGATCTTGGCATTGATGAGGTAAGGGTTGCATTGGATAGGCTTGATGAGAAAGGCTCTCTTGTTGAGTTTATATCATCGATATTGAAGGATGCAGATCCAGCAAGTTCGTTGAGTAGGAGGATCTCGAGGGGCTCTGCCAATCCAAGTGAGCAGAAGAGGATGATAGATGCTAGGGAGGAGAGGAGTAGAGAGTACAGGGCAAGGATAAGTGTGAGGGAGGAGAGGCTCAAGGATGCTCTAGCATCTCTTCAGGAGAGTGTTGGCAGGTTCATAAAGCATGTAGAGCAATGATTATTACATGCTCATCTTAACTCCTTGCTGAGATCTATTGCACACTGACTCTTATCACGCTTGTACAAACCTTTGCATTTGTAGCAGTAGTAGTATGTGTTCTTATGGTATGCACACCACTGACTGTATATTATGAGGCCATCACAGTAGCAGTAGTAGCGTGGAGATGTGCACCTATCATCTATCTCTGGGTTGAATGTAACACCCTGCTCATCCATTGTATATACTGTGATGATGGTAAGATATATCTTATTTGGTATGCATATAATCTATAATGGATGGCATTATAGGTGAGGGAGAAGGGGATTCGTTCATAGCCTACCTTATAACCAAGGGTAGGAGGAGTGGGAAGGAGCACAAGGTGTCATTGAGACTCGTTAGATACAATGGCAGGTTCTATGCATCAAGGCGTAACATGAATAGTGATTGGATTAAGAATATACTCCATGATAACCATGTTGCTATTGAGATAGACGGCAAGAGGCTTGAGGGTAATGCAAGGATAGTGGATGATGAGCATCTCTGTAGAGTAATCTCAACCCTCAAGTATAGTGATGATGCTAGTAGAGCAAGTATGAGTAGGGTGGTTGTTGAGATAGAGATGGATGAACAGTAATAGTAAAGAATAATTTTACCATCATTGCATGCAAGAGGCATGGTAACAGGTATGTACTATCATATAGCAGAGAGTTGGAGAAGATTATACAGGGAGAGGAATGATATATTGAAGGAGAGGATTGTTGCTGCTAGATATGAGCATGCAATACTCAGGGTTGAAAGACCATCAAGACTTGATAGGGCTAGAGCATTGGGCTACAAGGCAAAGCAGGGGTTCATAGTTATAAGGGTTAGGGTCAGCAAGGGAGGGATGAGGAGGAAGAGGGCAAGGGCAGGAAGGAGGCCAAAGCATATAGGTGTTGTTAAGATAAAACAGGCTGAGAGTATGAGGAGGGTTGCTGAGCGTAGGGTTGCTGAACGCTACCCTAACATGGATGTTAGGGGCTCATACTACCTATTCGAGGATGGAAGGTACTACTGGTTTGAATGCATACTTGTAGATAGGACACATCCAGCAGTCATGAATGATAGGGAGTTGGTGCACCAACTAAACCCTTGATCATGTTGATGATTAACCAATCAATTGATTGATTGATTAAGACTATGTAAATTAGTAAAAGGAAAGAAGGAAGCAAAGCAAGAAAGAAAGAGTAAATAAATAAAGAAGGGATCAGAATCCTGTAGATACAGGGTCTACAGGCTTTATGACCTCCCTTAGTAATATGGTTGCATAACTACCCTTTGGTAGAGCGAATCTAACCCTTATAATCTCTCCATTAGCCTCTACTACATCGAACTTATCATAGAGGAGTAGTAGTGGTAATGGTCTGAAACCCCCTTCAACACTGACCTCCTGCATCTCCTTTACATAAAAGTCCTTGCCTGTTACCTGCTCCTCCTTCATTATACTCTCAACCAATCTACCAAACCTGCCTATGGATTTGAACGTGTAGCCTACCAACTGCATGACTGGTACAACACTAGAAGTACTGCTAACCCCATCGTATCTTATCATACTTCCAATCCTGTTATCCCTATCTACTCTGAAGCATAGATCTCCTTCGCATGGATTCAATACATCGTATCCTTCTTCCTTCATGGAAGTGCTCAATGCTCTATTAAATATATATGCCTGATAAGCCTCAACGAACAGCCTCCTTACTCCTACTGGTAATCTCCTTAATGCTCTTATAGGATCGTTGGTCTCAAGCATGCCCTTTGCCAATTCCCTCTCAAGGTCCATGTGATATGGGATATGCCCTATCATCTCATCGCTGATCTTATCTCTCAACAAGAGTCTTACCCTTCTTCCTTGCTCATCCTCATACTCATTTGTATATGTAAGGAATGTATCTACAGCATCCCTGAATCTACGCTTTACTATCGCTTTACCAACAAGATGTGTTACTGGTCTAATGCTACCGAACCTCTGATAGCCATAGAAGTTCCCTACCCTTCTAGCCCTCACATTCATTATTATATCATGTACATTCTCTAAGCATCTACTATTACTACTACTGCTACTACCACCATAATCTATGCTAGAATCAAGCTCTATGGTTATGGTGAATCTATTGCCTATCAGATCCCTCTTCCTTAGCATTCTATCAGAGTAGCCTATGAGCGTAAGCCTGCAATGCCTTGTATGCAACTCCTCCCCCCCTATCTCTCTATCTGCAGTAACGTACTGTATTGTAGATGCATCTGCATCCTTCAAGCCTAGAGCATTCAGTTTGAGCCCATAGATAGATTCAAACTCCTTTAGTGCATGTATGGTATCTATACCCTCCTTCCTTAATGTGAATATAGGGTATCTATGCTGATCATCCCTAACCTTGGATACACTAATGCCATCAGAATCTATAATCTCCTCAACTATAAAGTGCCCATACCCCTTACTGCTCTTTATCCTTCCCTGGATCCCTTCCCCTTCAGTTGAGTACACCTCCAACCCTATGATCTTATCTAGATTAGGTACGTTAGCCTTCTCCATACCATCATTCATTCTACTATAAGCCTTATAACCTTGGAGTATGCTACCTCATCACTTCTAGCCCCTATTGTGAGCATATACTCTCCACTCTCTAATCCATTAGGAGTAAGTGTTAAAGTAACGGTCTTGCTTGATTGCGTATCAAATATTACAGTGTACTCATCATACTCTGCAGATAACTTGCTAAGCCTACCGCTAGCCTCTATGCTACCAGAGGCAAGCATCTCAGCCACTACAGGTTCTCTAGCCTCTATACTTACATCTATCCTTGCAGTCTCACCCTTCTTTATCCTAATGGTATCTGTATCAACATTTACTGTGAATGGCAGTTCCTTTGCATCTGGGTCTAGCATACCTATCTTGTTCTCAGTGAACTCTGTGAACCATACCTTAACCTTGCCACTACCATCATCCCGCAGTGCAAACCTTAGAGCATTGGCTATACCACATGGCTCATCATAGCCTTCACAGTTCCCCCATGTCTTGTTGTATGATGGTATATTGTACTCTATGAGCGTTGAACTATCAGGATTGAATACAGCAATGGCATTGCCTTGATGCTCATTGAACCATACCCTGCCCTTTGAGTCTATTGCATTCCAGTAAGGCAATGATACAGGGTAGCCAGAGCACTCTAGCCTTGGACTCTTCTTTATACACTCTTCATATAGTCCTATGTTTGTATACCTTGCTGGTAGGGATGTTGAGTATCTTATAACTTCATTGGTTGATGGGTTGAAGGATATGAAGAGATTGCTACCATGGTCATTTATCCACATCAACTCTCTAGCCTCATCTATGCTTATTCCTACAGGGCTGCCTATTGGGAGATCATAGGCCTTGATCTCCTTGCTCTCAGGATCTAACCTATATAGCATACCTTTAGTGCCTAGAGTTAGTGCTGTGAACCATACATTCCCCTCGCTATCAACATCTATCGTGCCTAGAGCGTTCAGATCAACATCTATGGGTATCTCAACCAGTTCTAACGTGTTAAGATCTACCATGCCTATATGCTTGCTATACACACCTACAAACCATAATCTATCATTGCTTATCCTCATATCTATAGGCATGGATGTACCAAATGGCTCTACCTTCTGGAGTTTGAACTCCTTGAAGACCTCTGCAGATGGAGGTTGATTTGCATCCATTTCGGAAACCATGAACGCATTGAACATCCACAGACTGTTATTCTCAGTATCTGTAATCCATAACCTTCCATAACCATCTAATGCTAGTGCCCACATGGGTAATGGTATGCCTGCTGCATCTCTCATACTCCCTGAAGGTATCTTGAACTCATCAAACATTCCAGTATCTGGATCGAACCTGAATATTGAGTTGGTTACTGCAGATGCCATCCATACGCTACCATCCTTATCATCTATAGTTATACCTACTGGCATGGTACATTCTACAGGGAGCATATACTCCTTTACGAAACTGTTCGATCTTACAATACCATCACCACATCTACTCAACTTGAACATCTCCTCCTGCTTCTTCCTTGCCTCTTCCAACTGCTTCATCTGCTGCTCCTCAGCAAGCCTAGATGAGTATACTAGTGCAAATGTTGATGCTACAAGTGCTGCTATAACCCCGAATATTATGATCTTCTTCCCTATACCTATACCCTTGCTTGAACCCCGTTTAGGCATAGACTATCTATCCTAGTACTTTATATCAAGGTTTAGAGGCACTCAGCATCCTATTATATCTGTACTACATAATAACTGTTCATACTTAATATATTAACTATATACAATATAGTCTCTATATTTATTACTATCTACTGTTTATTATTAACGTAACATTAATAAAGGGGGGCTTCATAATATATGATAGTGAAATAATATGCAAAGCCTGCATAATATAGAGAGGAAGAATATTAAGGAGATGGATGCTCTGGAGATAGCGTTGAGTCTTAAGCGTAGACCTGCATACGTGCAATGTTACTGTGTGTTAAAGTGCGTATCCATGAACTCGAACCTTAAGCTGTACCAACTTGCTAGGCTACTTGGTCTAGACTACTATCAGGTTATGAAGAGGGTTAGCGAACTCTCTAGGAAGGGGTTCCTGCAGTTGAAGAATAGTACTATAAGCATAACTGAGGATGGTATGAAGTTGCGGGATGCCCTTGAGAGCCTCATAATGCTACTCCATGCAAAGGATGTAGATGAGGAGGATGCAAGTAAGCGATTAAGCCTGTATGAGATACTGGCCTAGTCTACCATAATAACGCCTCCCTCTCTTTCTTTTTATTTATTTATTTATCTTGTCTATTATTATATTATATGATTGAATCATATTATAACATCTTAAACTAATACAGTATGCTTATTATCAGGCAAGTTGATCTACCTCTATGGCTAGGGTACTGTACTGGCGTCTAACACCCCAAGAGGTTCTAGCAAAGCGATACCCCGTTGATAAGCTACTACACTGGGAGGTCAGGTGCATATTCTCAAGGGAGCCAGAGTCATACTGTAGCATATACTGGTTCAGGGCTGGAGTACCATACGATAAGGAACCCATACTAGGCATAGCATTCTATGCAAATGGTATAAGCAAGGAATTGGAGGATGAGATGATAAAGTTCCTACAGGATAAGGTTGGAGGAACTCTCATGCGTAGAAGTTACAGGGTATTCTTCTCAGATGCTAGAATAAGTATAGATAATGAGTATATAGCAAGGTTAGCGTTGAGCATGGATGAGAGGTTCAATGCTAGATCTGAGGTATGGCTGGAGTTTGATGGGCTTAGTGATGATGAGGTCAAATCACTCTACACAGCAAAGGCTGTACCTGTAGCATGAGCACTCCAGAATATGCATAGAGAAGAAAGATAAAATTCGTGTATGCTAAACTATAATCAGTGGAAGAGAGGACTGTCAGGGAGCATCTTGATGAGTTAAGGACAAGGACAGTAAGGATAGTCATTGCTATTATAATACTCTCAGCAGTGAACCTTACCATAGGTATAAGATGGACAGAATCTGATATGCCTATCCCAATACCTTACCCCTATCCTGATCCTCTCAACAGCATATCCATCCAGGTTATACACGCAATGAGTGAGCAACTGGTGCCAGAGCATGTTGAGCTGGTACAGCTTGCACCAGGGCAGGCGTTCTTTGCACAGTTACAAGTTGCTATAATACTTGCATCCATACTTGCAATGCCTCTCATAGTTAGAGAGGTGGCAGGGTTCATCGGTCCAGCATTGTATAAGGATGAGGTTATGATAGTGAAAAGGATAACCCTCCCAGCAATAGCATTGTTCGCTTTAGGATGCATCTTCTCCTACCTCGTGATAATACCATTCATGCTCGACTTCCTCTACAGGTATGGTGAGACCCTAGGCATACAGACATTCCTCAGCATAGGCGAGTTCATAAACTTCGTCATGCAGTTCATAGTAGCATTTGGGCTCTCATTCCTCCTCCCTATAGTGATGTGGGTAATAAGCAGTGCAGACCTGGTTGATAAGAACTTCTGGAGGAGGAATATACGCTATGCTATAGTTGTAATAGCAATATTTGGAGCGTTGATAACACCAGATGGGAGTGGGGTAACGATGTGGTTCGTCGCTCTTCCACTCATAGCACTTTATGCATTAGGTATGGTTGCTGTAGAGTTGAAGATCAGGGATAGCATGTAACAACAACAGTAATAATAATAATAACTATGGTAACTACAATGCGAGTAACTAGATGTACGTAGGTAGGTATGTAGGCTGTTGTTGTATGCAGTTGATTACATATGTAGGTAGATTTAAATCCCCAAACTCCAATTAATAAGGTGTTGCTCTTCATAAGTGGTGCAGAGTGGATCTGGATAATAATTATAGTAGGAGTACTGCTATTTGGTGCAAAGAAGATTCCAGAACTTGCAAGGTCCCTAGGCAGGGCAACTGGTGAGTATGAGAAGGCTAGACTTGAGGCTGAGAGGGAGATCAGAGGATATAAGGATGGTGGCAAGGCAAGCAGGGAGAAGCTGGAGGAGATAGCAAGAACACTAGGCATAGACCCATATGGCAAGGATGATGATGAACTTAAAGCAGAGATAGAGAGGGTTATAGGCAGTAGCAGCAGTAGTAGTAATAATAACAATAAGAAGGAATGAATAAGAGTTACTAACATATATCATTAATAGTGTATAAAGATGTATGCTGTAGAGACAGTAGATCTCAGTAGGGTATTCGAACTCAAGGGTAAGAGTATACTTGCTCTTGATGATGTTAATATAAGGATAAGCAAGGGCGAGATCCTAGGCCTTTTAGGCGCAAATGGTGCTGGCAAGACAACACTGGTGAAGATACTCTCAACACTACTTCTTCCAAGCAAGGGCTCAGCATACATACATGGTTATGATGTTGTGAAGTATGCCAAGGATGTTAGAAGGATGATAAACCTTGTCTCTGGAGGCGAGACACCAGGCTATGGTATGCTTACTGTTAGGGAGAACCTCTGGTTCTTCTCCCAACTCTATGGCTTATCGAGTAGTCTAGCAAGGGAGAGGATAGATATGCTCATCAAGGCTATGGAGTTGGAGCAGTATAAGGATGTTAGGATGCATAGGCTCTCAACAGGCTACAAGCAGAGGCTTAACCTTGCTAGAGGGTTCATAAATGATCCCAAAGTACTCTTCCTTGATGAGCCTACTCTAGGACTTGATGTTGTAAATGCAAAGCATATGCGTAAGTACATGAGGGATTGGGTTGATTCAGATAGGGCAAGGACCATACTGCTAACAACGCATTACCTAGCAGAGGCTGAGGAGGTATGCGATAAGATAGCGATAATATACAAGGGGAGGATAGTTGCCTACGAGACCCCTTCAGCATTGAAGGCTTCTCTTAACAATGGTGTATCTATTAAGGTTGAGATCTTGAGTAATGACCATACTCCTACTACTACTAGTAGTAGTAGCGATAATAGGAGCAGGATGGTAGAGAAGATAAGTAGGAGTAGTGGTGTACTTGCCTGCATGCTAGAACCATTGGGTAATGGTGAGAATGGATATGACGATGATATGGGTAAGCATGAGAAGAGTAGTCACAGCAACGGTAGATATGATAGTAATAGTAATAACGACGATAGCAGCAGCAGTAGTAGTAATGGACTCACTAGACTAAGGATCATGCTTGACGATGACTCGAAGATACCAGATCTTGTGAGTACTCTAGTGCTGAATGGATACAAGGTGTTATCTGTAAAGAAGGATCAGCCTACACTCGAGGATGTATATATGAGATATGTTGGGATGAAGGATAATGGGATGGGATGATCTAGCAGTATTATGCACGAATAAGTTAGGTAGGATCATCTCTAATTTTGTGATGGATCATGGGTACAAGTGATATCATGGATGATCTGATCCTGAACATGAAGGTTGTATATGCTAGAGCATACGTTAGGCTCAAAGGTCTCCTGAGGGAGCCTCACTGGAGCATAGCAGAAGTAATCATACCATTGCTCTCCCTTAGCGCTTATGTCTACATGTATACCATGCTTAATGCACCAGCAGAGTACATGGCATTCGTTATAGTTGGAGGAGCAATGCTTGCATTCTGGAGCAATGTACTCTGGGGCATGTCTGCACAACTCTACTGGGAGAAGGAGACTGGGATGCTCCAGCATTACATGCTTTCTCCAGCATCCAGGATGGCTGTGCTCTTGGGCATGGCTGTAGGGGGAGCGTTGAATACCACGCTACGCTCCATATCTATACTGCTTGTAGGTACACTACTCTTCCCCGTAGAGTATAACCTGATAGATATCAACGCATTGCTCATAGTATTCCTGCTTACCATAACAGCACTGTATGGCATGGGCATGCTCTTTGCATCGCTCTTCCTCCTTTACGGAAGGGAAGCAACGCATATAGCTGATCTACTACAAGAGCCCATATACCTATTCTCTGGCATATACTACCCAGTGCTCAGCAGCCAGATATTCTCTCAAGCAGTCAAGTTGGTTGCAAGCATCATACCATTAACCTTTGGGATAGATGCCATAAGGTTACTGCTCATAATGGGCAGAGGTATCGGAGATGTTACACTGCATATACTAGGATTATCGCTTCTAGTTGCTATACTCTTACCCCTAGCATATATAGCGTTGAGGAGGATGGAGGAGATAAGTAAGAGGCATGGTAGGCTAACGTTGAGGTGGCAGTAGTAGATGGGGTGCATAAGATGAGGAGTGTTGATACGTACAGGACTGTAAGGGCAGTAATGCAGGGGATATGGCTTGGCTGGAAGGTAGAGTCCAACTGGACAAATCCATTTGTATTCCTAACCTATCTCATAGCCAAGCCTATAGCAAGCGTGATCCTAGTAGGGTTGGTATTCGTTATAGGAAGTAGTGCATCTGGTATAAGTGATAGTAGTAGGGAGGATCTCTTCTTCTACACATTCACTGGGGCAGTATTCTTCATCTACCCTGCAACCATAACGATATCTCTAGCGTATCTTGTGCATGAGGATAGGGCAAAGTATGAAGCACTAAAGCATATATACATAACACCATCATCGCTCAAACCCTACATAGTTGGAAGAGGAATAGCATCTGCAATAAACGCTAGTGTATCTGTTGTAGTATCACTGCTGGTAGGTAGCATCATATTCTCAAACTACTTTGCATTACACCTGCCCATACATGCTTCAAGAGTAGACTACCTTGCTCTAATAGCATCTATACCTCTAGGGGTAGCAGCGTTCATATCCCTAGGCATGATACTGTATGCAATAAACCTTGTAACATTCAAGTTACAGTACTCTCTTAGCGAGTATACAACTGGGATACTCTTCCTCCTCTCTGGCGTAGTATTCCCTTCAAGCATGCTCCCATACCCTGTATCGTTGATAGGGGAAGCATTACCAACTACACACTTCCTCAACGTTGTAAGGGCATCCCTTATGGGCTACAATGCATATGGGAGCATGGCATATCTACTGCTTAGCACTATACTCATGATAGTGATAGCGTTGATATTCATGAAGAGGGTAGAGAGTATAGCAAGGATCAAGGGTACAATAGATAGAAAGGCTGAGTACTGAATGAGCAGTAGTGGTAGTATAATCAGCATATTCTACATAGCACAGACATCAACCACGTGCAGTAACCTTCACAACCTTAAACTCCCCTAGCACTCTATTGTTTAGACCATCCCTGTACTTGTAACTCCCCTCAGGTACCCCACTCACATATATTGTATCCTCATCCCCATTGCCAAGTACCTTACTCATGGCTATCCTATCTATAACGAGTTGATGCCTATCATCATCAAGGTTCTTAACTGTTATAGCCAATTGATGCATGTTTGAACTCCTTGCAACTAGCAAGGGATTTGTACCAGTTATACCCTTTATACCCTCTACATCGCCAGAGGAGTTGAATACAAGCGTTATGTATGTAGTCTCCTTGTAGTTCGATGGTGGCTCCAGCATCTCACTTGCAATAACACCAATCATAGATGCGAGTACTGCAAAGAGGCTAACGGTCAATAGCACTATATGCTTGGTTGAGATTGAGAGTGTAAGCATATACTAATACTACAGTTCTGATGATATAAATGGCGTATACGATTCTCATCTCTGAGAAGCATTCTATCATATTATATCCTATCATATATCAATAGAAATACTGATTATAGACATCCCCCTGGTATAGGTATGCAACTGGATAGAGAGTATGTAAGGAGCATAGTTGATAGGTATAGTAGGCTGAGTGCAGATGATGTAACCATATGCGCATTGGGTAGCCATTCAGCATTAGAGATAATGGATGGGGCAAAGGATGAGGGCTTAAGGACAGTTGTTGTATGCCAGAAGGGGAGGGAGTTGCCATACAAGAGGTTCAAAAGGCTTGCAGATGAGGTTATAGTACTTGATAACTTCAAGGATATGCTCAGCAAGGATGTGCAATCTAGGCTGTTGGAGATGAATGCTATAGTGATACCCCATAGAGCATTGACAGCATACCTAGGCTATGATGCAGTTGAGCATGAACTCATGCTCCCCATCTTTGGTAACAGGAGTATGCTTAGAATAGAGGATAGGCAGTATGAGAGGAACCAGTACTACTTGCTTGCTAGAGCAGGTATAAGACACCCAAGGATAATGAAGGATGCCAAAGATATAGATAGACCAGTTATAGTCAAGGTGCAGGAGGCAAAGCGTAAACTTGAGAGGGCATTCTTCATAGCATCATCCTACGAGGATTATGTAAGGAAGGCAGAGGCAAGGATAGAGAAGGGTATAGTAAGCAGGGAGGATCTTGCCAATGCTACAATAGAGGAGTTTGTTATAGGTACTTACTTCAACTTCAACTACTTCTACTCCCCATTAAGTGATGAGGTTGAGTTCTTAGGCATAGAGCGTAGATTGCAGACAAACCTACACGACTTCATAAGCATACCAGCAAGGCAGCAACTAGAGATAATGGATGAGTTGGATGTAGCAGTGCAGAATATTGAGATAGGGCATATGCCAGCAAGCATAAGGGAGTCTATGCTTGAGAGAGTGTTTGAGTTAGGGGATAGGTTTGCTAGTGTAGCGAAGCAGGAGTACCCCCCAGGGATGATAGGTGTGTTTTCATTGCAGAGTATAGTGACAAGTGATCTGGATGTGATAGTGTATGATGTATCTCCAAGGGTTCCAGGGAACCCAATACTTGCTACTACAAGTCCCTACACTAAGTACATGTATGGTGAGGTATTCGGAGTTGGTAGAAGGATAGCCATGGAGATAAGGAGAGCAACAGAGAGGGGTAGATTGCACTCCATACTAACCTGATCTAATCTACAATGAAAGCCAGTCATATATATATAATAATTATTTTAATTTTAATTCCGTACTTAAGAATCATCTACACATCTGCTGATATTGTATTATACAAGCAAGTATATTGTCATCTTAACCTCTCTACATCGAGTTCATCGTAGAAGAGGTCTTTCTTCACCTTTATTGGTATATCATAGTAAGCAGCAAGGGCTATAGAGTCTGATGCCCTATAGTTCCTGAGTATTATGCTCTTGTTCTTACCCTTAAAGTAGAGGTTCGCTCTTAGGGCTGAGCCACTTGGATATACCCTCACCTCGGTTAGCAGTAGATCCTCCAACTCTGCTATCTCATTCACCAGGTTGTATATTGTTGGTATGCTGTTCTTATCACCCTGCCTGAACCTATCTATGTGCCTTGCAACCTCGCCAGAGAATGCACGCATATGGAATACCTTCCCATCATCTGATCTAAGTACCAATGCACCTTCTATCCCATATGGGTCAACGAACCCAACATCGCTTATACTTGCAAGTACGTAATCGTTCCCATCACCATTACCGCCGCTACCACTATTATTCTCATCGTACTCCTTGCTCATTGTATTATATAATGGAGATGGTAGAATTAAGTCTTGTGTTATCCTACAGTAAGGGATTATGTTAAGTATAACAGGTTAATACCATATTATCATTGTTGGTATCATAACTCCAATCTTTACCCACTCTTTACTTTATCACCCATACAGAAGAGTTATGCTGGTGGTACTGTAGTAAGATATAATATAATATAATAAAGGTAGGAGCAGATACTACTACTGCTGCTACCATCACCATTACAGCAGCACGTCATCCTATACCCTTCCAGAATTCTTCTATTCATCCTTCAATCTTCTTGCTCATTACTCCTTATCAATGAACTCATCTGCCCTTGGTGGTTCTGGACTCAACCCTTTCCTCTTCCTTATCTCTGCTACCAACTGCTGTATGAGCGATGCTGGTACTGCCTGCCACATCTTGAAGTGTGTATTCCACATTGCCTTGCCTGCTGTTGCACCTCTCATAACCTCTGATAGGTCAGATGTCTCTGCTGCAGGTATCTCACCCTGAACTATTGCTATCACTCCCTTCTGGTCTATGTTGAGCAGTTTGCCCCTCTTGCTTGATAGAACTCCTGCTACCGTGCCTATCATCTCTGCAGGGCACCTTATCTCTATGCCAAGTATGGGTTCCAATATGACTGGATCAGCACTTAGCATAGCACCCATTATTGCCCTCCTTGATGCTGGAAGCAATTGAGCAAGGGTTCTGTGTGCTGGATCCTCGTGAGGCACAAAGTGGTGGAGTATAACCTTCACTCCTCTGCACTGCTCCTGTACAAGTGGACCAGCAAGCATCACATCCGTAAACCCTGAACGTAGAGAGTCCATGGACTCCTGCAGGTATTGAACACCCTTCGTTGCATCAACGAATACATTGCTCCCTTCTATTGCTACTATACCCTTGGCCTCATCAGCATCCCAACCCTTCTCTCTCAAGAGAGATGCTATCTGCTTCCTATCCATGTTCTCGTTTATCCTGCCAGTAATAAGCATATCTATAACATCACTATCCAATGGCTCTACCCTAACATACACCTTGTTGTGCCTGTTTGGAGACTTTGCCATCACAGGACCAGCCTTGCTCTTTATGGATTCTCTGTAGTTTATCAATGGCTTAGATGTTACAATCTCTAATCCTTGCTGCTGTAGTAGCGTTGTTGCTATCTCAAGATGGAGCACACCCATACCAGCCATGAGCATCTCCCCAGTCTCTTCATTTATCTTCACAACAAGGTTGGGATCCTCTATGCTTATCCTTCTTAGCGCCTCAACAAGCTTTGGTAGATCCTTTGGATGCTTAGGCTCTATTGCAACTGTTACCACTGGCTCAGATACATACCTTATCGATTCAAATGGCACTATATCCTTTATGCTTGCGATAGTCTCCCCAGCCCTTGCATGCTCTAGACCTAGAAGGGCAGGTATGTTACCTGCAGTCAAACTCCCAACTATCTCTCTATATGGACCCATGAACATGGTAACTGACTGCACCCTCTCCATCCTCTTGCTCCCTACAAGGTAGACCTGATCACCATCGTGTATGGTTCCAGAGTAGAGCCTCCCTACAGCAACAGGCCCTGCTTGAGGATCAACAACAACATTGGTAACCATCATGACTGCTGGACCATTCTCATCACACTCTAGAAGTGCCCTTCCAACATCAGACTCAAGGTCGCCCTTCCATATCTTCGGTATCCTATACTTCTGAGCAACGTGAGGAGGGGGGTGATGTTTAACAACCATCCCAAGTATTGCTTCATGTAATGGCACCCTCTCTGCCAATCCCTTTGCCCCATCTGGGCTTGTGTATGCATCATAAACATCCTTGAACCTGAAGCTCTTCTTTGCTGCTATGCTTGCAGTTATACCCCATCTGTCCTTTGCTGATCCAAACGCAACACTATCATTCTGGATGCTGACCTTCCACTTATCCTTGAACTCAGGCTCAGCATATATGTCGATGAGCCTATTGAAGTCTGCTATTATCCTAGCAAGCCACTCCTGCATCTTATCTGGAGTTAGCCTCAACTCCTTCACAAGCCTATCTATCTTGTTTATGTAGAGTACTGGCCTAACCCTCTCCTCCAATGCCTGCCTTGTTACCGTCTCTGTCTGCGTCATTATCCCTTCAACTGAGTCACATACAACGCATACACCATCTATTGCTCTAAGGCTCCTAGTAACTCTACCTGTGAAGTCTATATGCCCTGGTGTGTCTATCATGTTTATAACGTATGGCTTGTTCTCATGCTCATAGTAGAGCGTCACATTTGCAGCCTTGATGGTCATCTGCCTCTGCTGCTCAAGGTCCCAGTAATCTAGTGCTAGAGCCTCTCCAGCAACACTAGGACTTATCATCCCAGTTGCAGCAAGTAGGCTATCACTCATCGTAGTCTTTCCATGATCTACATGGGCTATGACACCAAAATCATTCGGGTATGGAGTATAATAACCTCGACAGGAGTTAACTCCATACCTTTCGAATCTGGTCCTTCTGCCCTATTATCTTCAACGCCTCTTGAACAGTCTTGAATCTAGGCATGTGTAATGCACTTGCTATAGATTATTTAATCCTTTGCTATGTGTATACCATCTAGCCTTGGTTCCATCTTACTACTTTTATTCACCAAGCATGAATGAAGTATCCAGATATCTTATCATCTGTAATACTAGATTTAGGCGATTATATACAGATGTAGTCCCGCGGGGGTGATTTGAACACCCGACACTCCGGTCTCTGGCTCGGTGTTCTGTTGCCTAGTAGGGCTGAACGAGTCAGCCTAATGGCAAGGCCAACCACTACAGCCGGAAGCTCTACCAGGCTGAGCTACCGCGGGACCCAAGATTAGTAATTAATAACCTTGATAAATACTTAAACCTATGAGGGTAAGCATAGGCATACCAAGTTACAATGAGCAGGATAGCATACTGGCACTGCTTAAGGCATTAGAGATGCAGCATCTAAATGGTTATGAGATAGCAGAGGTTATAATCTCTGATGACTCTAGTGATGCTACACCTGATATAGTTAAGGACTTCTCAGACAGGAGCATGCTGAATATAGTGCTTCTTCACCATGATGAGAGGAGAGGAGCAGCAAATGCATGGAACGAGATATTTGCAAATACAAGTGGCAAGAGTGATGTTATAGTGCTATATGATGCAGATGTGATACCTTCTAGAGATGCTACCATGCTTCTAGCCTCATCGATGGAGGATGAGCATGTAGGGCTATCTGCAGCAAACCCCATGCCTGCATACAATAGCAGCAGTACGGCTATTAGTTATGGACAAAGGATAGCAGCAAGGGCAAGTGTATTCAACTCATCATGGTTGAGAAGGGTAAGGTTTCTAGGCATAAACCAGTACATAGCCATGGGTAGAGCAATGGCAGTTAGGAGCAGTATAGCAAAGGCTACAAGGATACCAAGCAGTACTATAGCAATAGATCTTTACATGCAATGCATAACACTTGAGATGGGGTATAAGGTTAGGTATAGAGATGATGCAATTGTATGGTTCAAGCCAGTTGAGAGTATAGAGGAGTTCATCTCTCAGGTTAGGAGGGCAGTTGCTGGGCACAGAGAGTTAGCCCATCTAATAGATAGGTTAAATATAAGGCTTCCAGTGAAGAGCATGCTAATAGAAGGGCTCAAGACTGCAAAGGATGATCCTTCAGGCTTGGTAATGCTTGCTCTAGCATACATACTCTACCCATTCTACATGAGGCCTATAGACTCAAGATGGAGCATAGCGAGGAGTAGCAAAGGACTGAGCCTGTATGATATTGAAGGATATAAAGAGAGATATAATAAATAAGGCCATGTTTAGATAGAGGCAATTATCTATCAGCATGTGTCATTACTTATTGCTTGCTTCATCCTTGTTCAACCTCTGCAGGCTTGTAAGTTCGTTAACCATCTCCGCTATATGCATCACAGCCTCGCCCTCATCACTAACTTCAACCTCCAAATCCTTGTAGAGCATGAGCCTATCCTCATGCTTATACTCTATTGCATCTTCAGCCTCCTTCACGTACTCAAGCATCTTGCTCGATACGTACTTGAGGAAGTTGTATGCTATGAAGCGAAGATGCACGGGCAGTGGTTTAAGCAACGTCCATGCATGTCTGTTTATCATCCCTACTGAGTGCTTTGTAGCCTCGAGTATGAGTTGCTGCCTTAATGGAGTGTACTCTGGCATCCACTTTGCTGCCTGCTTGCGCATTGAGCGTAAAGGCATCAACGGGAACATCCAGACGAATACGTTGTGATGCTTTATCCTGTCTATGAACTCAAGGCATCTAACAACATCCCTCTCACTCTCCCTAGGTAGACCAGTCATCATCGATGCTATTGTGAACCAATGGTTATCATCCAGTATGCTTAAAGCATCATCTATAACATCTGGCCACTCCTCTATAGTATAGGGCTTTACCTTTCCAGGCATTATCATCTTTACAAGTTCAGGGCTAACGGTCTCAAGCCCAGTCTCAACGAATCCAGGGTTCTTCTCATCCAACTCCATTATCTCTGCTATTGCTTTTAGAGTCTTGGGGCTTGACTTCACACTTGCACATGAGAAGAAGTCAGTTCCTACACTCCTAACACCAGGGAAGCTCTTAACACTCCTCCATAGATCAACTATTGCATCATGGTTTATCTCAAAACTGCCTAACTTCCTGCCATAGAATAGTGCATCCTCTGAGTGAAGGGTTATGTTCCTGAACCCATGCCTAACCTCCAACTCAACCTCCTTAAGTATCCTCTCCTTTGGTATTGATCTGAACATGAGGAGATCAGGGGAGCAGAACTGGCATCCCCTCCCACAACCTCTAGTTATCTCAACTATCCCGCTAGATGATGGGTTCCTTATCAAGGGGATCTCATCGCTCTTCATTGGCACGCCCCTTGCCTTTGCTGGTAATCGCTCTCCCCTCACAGCAGTATCGAATAGCCTACCTACTATACCCTCAGCCTCACCATCAACAAGGCAGTCTATCCCCCACTCCTTAATCTTCTCTGGATGCTCCTCCAACTGCCATATGCCCGGTCCTCCTACTATAAGCCTTGAGCCATACCTCTTCAGCAATGGATCTGTTATGAGATCGTTGAATGCCATTGCTGTGTATGACCTTGCTGGCCACCAGTTTATAAGCCTGAACATACATGCTACAAGTTGGGATACAGCAGCATAGCCCATGGGATCATGTACAGTTAAGCCTATAGCCTTCGTCTCTTGTCCTATAACCTTGTGCAGTTTGCGTGGATCGGCAACTATAACATCCTTCTCATCGAACCCATACTCTAGAAGTGCAGCCTCCACCTTCCTTATGCCATATGGAGCAACCTTCAACCTTCCCTCATCATAATCATCCTTGCCATTGCCATCGTAACTCTTTGTTGCAAAGAACACATCCTCCATTATCCTTCTATTCCATGGCATCTTTGGGTAGTTGGATGGTATGCAGCCTATGAAGCCTATCCAGTTGAACCCTCTGTAGTTACTTATTGCACACTTGTCACCTGTTAGCACTATCTTGTAACCTTTGCCATTGCCTCTACCATCTCCATTCAACATCTCCATATCACCTCCTTCCTTTCAGTTTGCGTACCTTACAAGCAGTACCTTCTCTGGATCATAGCCCAACTTCCTTCCCCAGTCCTCTATAACTCTAAGGATCATCTTCACACCCCACTTGAAGAACCTCATCAGCATGAACTTCAGGAATGGGTTGAGCCTTATCACCGATGGAGGTAGAGTGTACAGTTCGTATATAGTATGCCTCCACGTCTTATATATAACTGCATAGTGCCCTTCACTTATGTTATCTGCGTTGAAGAACTCATCACCCTTGAGCACTCCTATTGGCACGAATGTTAGAGGTGTTGCTGTGAAGTGTGCTTTATTGCCTATACGCTCCGGAAGTTCCCTCTCCATCCTATCTATAAGCCTTACAGTATCCCAGCAGTCCTCATCAGTCTCCCCTGGGAGGCCAAGTATAAGTGTGTATGCAGGTATCCAGTAGTTCTCGTTGAGTATCCTTGTGCCATGGAAGATGACATCTGGCCACTCCTCTGGCGAGAATGGCTTTGCCTTGAATGGCATGTAGCGTTTGATCAACCTAGCAGATCCAGTCTCTAGCCCAGGCTGTATTCCTATTATGTTATCTGCACTTGCCCTTATAACCTGAGACACTTCCCTAACCATATCTGGGTCTGCTACTACTGCTGAGACAGTACCATGGGTTGGTTGTGCCCTTCTAACACCTTTAACAGACATCACAGCCTTGAAGAGATCGACTATAGCATCCCTGTTAGGCATGAACCCCTTCTTATCCTCAAGCCCGTATAGGAAGATATCATCACTCTGCAGCCATACCTTATGGGTGCCAGATGCAACGTTTACACTTATCTCCCTCTTAACCT
>JACAFJ010000016.1 GCA_013538675.1 Candidatus Nitrosocaldus tengchongensis | reverse complement strand
GATGCATCGTATATAGTTATCTTCTCCTTGTAGGCTAGAGCAAGCACATCTTCTTCATGTCCTACTATGGATATCCTCTCAACTATATTGAAGATCTTGCTCAGTATATTTAGTAGTTTAAATGCCGTTACATCATCCAGATTCTTGAGTAAGGAGTACTCCTTCCATATAGCATTCATGGACTCATAGATGGTTAGATCAAGTATAGCACTCCTATCAAACGTGCCTATCTTACCATGCTTTATAAGACTGATTAGAGCACTTGCATCGAGCAGATAACCTTTACTATCCTTCACGCCATACTCAACATCACCCTTCTCATCTACGCTCATCTAGCCTCCCTATCCTCCCTGATCAATCTCACTATCTCCTCATCACTTATCTTAGCCAGAGCATCTCTAACTGTAGAGATCTCACCCTCTACCTCCTTGATCAATGCCCTCTTAACCTCTTCCTCTAGTGCCCTCCTTATCACTGGACCTGGTCTTATACCATACTTATCTAACATATCCTTCAATCTCTTTGGTATCTTTGCAGAGACAGTTACATACTCCATATAGGTTTACTTTGAGGTAAAACTATATAAGGTTTACCTAGATGATGTACTACTCGTGGAAGATATACCTAATAACAGATGCAATAAGAAGGGAATTGCTCTGCTGCTGCTGGCGTTACTGCTACTAGCCATTATTACTCCATCAACCAGGAGTGGTATTGGTCAGATGCTTGGTAGTTGATAGCATGTTATGCACATGAATCAATAGTTGAGATAGTTAACAAATAAGTCCAGTCATTGGATCTATCTACCATCTATCTATCATCATATTCTTACCTCTACCCCGTTATCCTTGAGGTACATCTTCACATCCCTAACCGTATACTCGCCATAGTGGAAGATGGATGCAGCAAGGGCTGCATCAGCATCTGTATGCTTGAAGAGTTCAAGCATATGCTCTGGACCTCCAGCACCTCCAGATGCTATCACAGGTACGTTTACTGCCTTGCATACTTGAGCAGTCAACTCTAGATCATAACCATCCTTTGTGCCATCCTTATCTATGCTTGTTAATAGTAGTTCTCCAGCACCAAGGCTCTCTACCTTTCTAGCCCATTCAACAGCATCCATACCAGTTGGCTTCTTCCCTCCATATATGTAGACCTCATAGAAGATCTTCCCATCTCTCATGCTCCTCTTTGCATCTATTGCAACTACAACACACTGCTTGCCAAATAAATCCTTCAACTCGGTTATAATGTAAGGGTTCTTGACAGCAGCAGTGTTTATTGATACCTTATCTGCTCCAGCAAGGAGTATGGCTCTAGCATCATCCATGCTCCTTATACCTCCTCCAACAGTGAATGGTATATCTATAGCCCTTGCTACGCTCTTAACAACCTCAACCATGGTGCCTCTATGCTCTTCACTAGCAGTTATATCAAGGAAGACAAGTTCATCTGCACCATCATCACTATAATGCTTAGCAAGCTCAACTGGATTACCAGCATCCCTTATATCCCTGAAGTGTACACCCTTCACAACTCTACCCTTATCCACATCAAGGCATGGGATTATCCTCTTTGCAAGCAATGTAGAAGATGGGCAGATGACATAATTTAATTATAATGTGGATAACCTCTTTGCCTCACCTATACCTATCTTGCCTTCATAGAGTGCCTTGCCTAGTATTACAGCATAGGCTCCAGCATCCCTAACCATCCTAACATCCTCAAGGGTTGTTATCCCTCCAGATGCTATGATCTCAAGCCCTGCTCTATGGGCATCTCTTATCATCCTCAAAGATGCATGATCCAAGCCTAGCATGGTACCATCCCTTGCAGTATCTGTTACAAGGAAGCGTCTTACTCCTAGTGCAGAGAAGTGCTTCAACGCATCCTCTATGCCTATACCAGTACTATCCTTCCAGCCATGTACCTTAACTATACCATACTCATCATGATCGAGTGCAACTATTATCCTCTCATAGCCATAATACTCAAGCAGTCTTGTTAGTGCATGCTCATCCCTGAATGCAAGTGTTGCAATGACTATAGCATATACATGCTTTAGCATAGATACAGCAGAATCTAGACTCCTTATTCCTCCAGCAGCCTGAACTGGTATGCTTACACTCCTGCTTATCCCCTCTACAATGGTTCTATTACCTGCTTCTAGTGAGAGCGTTGCATCTAGATCAACAACATGCAGAGCATCTGCCCCCTCACTAGCCCATAGCAGTGCTACTGCGAAAGGATCATCACTATATACAGTTCTCCTAGATGGGTCGCCCTTGGTCAACCTTACAACCTTGCCATCCATGAGGTCTATTGCAGGTATTATCTTCATCCTATATCATCTCGTAGTAATAAATGATGATGATAATAATAAATAAGCCGTAATCATCTTACGCTATCATATCATCCATCACCCATCACTCTCTACACATCATAATCATTATCATCTCCTAACATAACTCAGGAAGTTGCTGAGCATCTGCATACCCTTTGAGCCAGACTTCTCTGGATGGAACTGTGTACCAAATATATTACCATGCTCTACTACTGCTGGGAACTCAACACCGTACTCAGATGTTGCAGTAACAACACTACTACTACTGCTGCTGCCAGCATCCCTTGGCTTTGCATGGTAAGAGTGTACAAAGTATACCCATGTACCATCATCTATACCATTGAGTAGGATGCTTCTGCTACTACTCCTATCCCTGCTGCTACTATCAACATTATTAACCTTGAGCCTATTCCATCCCATATGGGGGATCTTAACGCTCTTAGGCAGCATTACAACCTCTCCTTCAAGTATACTCAACCCTGGAAGGGTGCCTTCTTTACTCCTCTCGAATAGCATCTCCATACCTAGGCATATGCCAAGCATAGGCATACCAGAGCCTATAGCATCGAGCAGTTCATCCTTGTAAGGCATGATGCTCCTCATTGCAGGATCGAAGTTCCCCACTCCTGGAAGGATGAGTGCATCATACACATCAAGGTTATCCATGCTCCTTATAACTTCCACACCTGCACCAAGCCTCTCAAGTGCAACCTTTATGCTGAATATGTTGCCAGCACCATAATCGAATATGACAACTCTACTACTCATATATGCTTCCATATCGCAGTAGTAGAATAAAAATCTACTATCTGCTACTAGATGCTACCCTTCGTACTTGCTACACCACGCCTTGGGTTCATCGATGCTGCATTCCTTAATGCTACTGCTAATGCCTTGCACGCTGCCTCAGCCTTATGATGATCATTACTCCCATACTGCACAACTACATGCATGCATACGTTAAGGTTCAATACTAGAGATGTGAAGAAGTGCTCTATATCCTCCTTTACCATATCCTCTACACCCTCTGCCAACTTCAGATCTATAGCATGATATGCCCTCCTAACAAGATCCACTGCTGCAACTGCTAGAGCATCATCCATGGGCACGATAGCATAGCCAAACCTCTCTATACCCTCTCTGCTACCCAATGCCTTGTCCAGTGCACCAGCAAGTGTTATTGCAACATCCTCTATGAGATGATGCCTTATACCATCCTTGCTTATACCCTTCAACTTGAGATCTATAAGGGAGTGCTTTGCTATAGATGCTATCATATGGTCTAGGAACTTTATACCTGTGTCTATTGTGTATGAGCCATCGCCATCTAGATTAACCTCAACCTCTACAGTTGTCTCACTTGTAGATCTCTCTACCCTGGATCTCCTCTCTTGCATCTATACGATAAGATACCAAGTATTATATAAAGGGAGGGTTAGAGCAAGAGAACATCATGCTTCCAGTAACCTAGGTAGTAGGTTAACATTCTCTACTATAGCATCACTTCCCATGCTTATGAACATCTGCCTCTGCTTCTCAGCATCTATGCTTGTGCCATACACACCTACAAAGTACGTTCTATAACCATCCTTTGAGGCACTCCTTGCCATTATGAGATCTTCAGCAGAGTCCCCAACCACCAATGCGCTCTTCACATTCATAGCCTTTAATGACTTGAATAGTGCGTAAGGGTTAGGCTTCACAACATCCATCTTTAGACCATTCCTCTTCACATACTTGTCCTCATCCTCTATGAATACAGAGGCGTTTACGTTGAAGTAGTTCAGTAGATCCCTCAATGCATACTCTGCTGCTATCCTACTCCTACCAGAGACTATCGCTACATTGCCATTGAACATACCATGCAGAGTATTCAGGCATTCATTGCTAACAACAACCTCATCATACTCTATGAACCCCTTGCCATAGTTGAATCTAGGCTCTATACCATGCATCTTCATGAAGAGTTCCTTGCCATAGAAGAGCTCATCGAAGAGTGTAGCAAGTATGCTTGAACCTACAAGCCCTGGATAGCCAGTATGTACTCTGGCAGTCTTTACAGCATCAGCCTTGCCTATACCTGCTAGGTACTCCTCTACCGATGCTATGCCCCTTGAGTCAGCATGTCTTGCCATCCCATATGCAAACATCCTTGCACCATAAACCTTGTCTTTATTATCTGCCCTAGCACTAGACATGTTCTTGCTATAGGCTAGCGCTGCAAGTATGCATGCATAAGTTGTATCAACATCATTATTGAATCCTCCACTCATCCTGAATGCAAGTATCATCTGCTCATCAACGAAGTCCTTCCACTCATCCCCAAGCAGAGATGAGAGTATCCTTCCTGCAGTCTCTATTATGCATGCATTGTACGATCTGTTTATCCTTACAAGTGTACCATCACAATCAAGCACTACAGCATCAATGCTGAGTGAAGAAGATGATAGATCTATACCATCATTGATCATTATCCCACCCTTAACATCTCTATACTTCATACCCATGCTACAACTCTGCAATCTTTATTTAAATTTACCATACATAACTGTATCACCAACTGGCAGGATGGTTCACTCACTTGTTGCAGATTGCCCTGCTAAGACCATACAGGAACCTCTCGTCCATATCCCTGCTTCCTACCGTTACCCTCAAGCATCCCCTGTAGCATCCTACCTGCCCTATCCTCCTAACCAGTATCCCTTCCTCATCCCTTAACCTTCTATACACATCCTCATGCTCATCAACATCAAAGAGTATGAAGTTTGCATCTGATCTGAATGCCCTCAAGCCCAGCATCATACTCAACTGCCCATAGAGCCATTCCCTCTCAGCCTTCAGATCCTCTATCACCCTCTTCACCTTCTCAAACCTCTTGAGTAGTGAGATTGCAGCCTTTAGAGAGATACTGCTAACAGCATATGGGTACTGGATGACCCTGTTGAACACATCGATCATCTCCTTGCATGCTATTGCATAACCGACCCTTGCACCAGCAAGCCCAAATGCCTTTGAGAATGTTCTGAAGATTATAAGATTATCCCTATTAACTGCTAGATCCTTCAATGAGTACCCTGCAAACTCTGCATAAGCCTCATCAACCATGATCAGACCATCAAACCCATCTATAACATCAAGCATTATATCTCTAGAGAACTGGTTTCCAGTAGGGTTGTTCGGTGAGCATATGTACAATATATCTGCATTGCTCTTAAGCATAGAATCTACACTGAATGAGAAGTCATGATCGTCAAGCGCCAACTCCTCAATATCTATGCCATGGAGTAAGCATCTATCCCTGTAGAATGTGAAGGTTGGCTTCAGGGTTATGCTCCTACGCCCATAGCCAAATGCTACAAGTGCAAGGTCTATCAATTGGTCTGAGCCACTCCCTATCACTATGTTATCCTTACTCAAACCCAGGTAGGATGCTACTCCTGATCTTAACTCATCGTACTCCTCTGGATATAGTCTTGGATCTACATCCTCTAATACCTCATGCAAAACATCCCTTACAAACTCCAGTGGGAGTGCAAGGTTCTCATTTGTATCCATCCTCAGGATGGATTGGGGTTGAGGCTGCGACTTTTGCAGTTTCTCTGGCTTTGTGTAGCCTTCTAGCCTGCTCAACTCTGATAGTCTATACCTCAACCACTCTGAGCCCTTCATATGATCATGGTTCATACTATACATTCACCATATTATACTTAACACAGTTCTAGAGATCATTCATCATCATGATTTGATAACCTGGCTTCAACTGCTCTGTAGTGGTTCTCAAGCCCCTCAGCCCTTGCAATATGCTTTACAACCCTTGCTATATCCTTAAGATCTTCCTTGCTCAATTCAACTATACTTATGGGCTTGAGGAAGTCTAGGCATGTCAGTGATGCCCTTGCCTTTGCAGAGCCCATGGTTGGTAGAACATGGTTGGTACCAGTATAGTAATCACTCGCTGGTGATGGTGAGTAGTTGCCTACTAGCACCATGCCTGCAGAGTCTACACCATCTACTATCCTACTCTTGAGATCATCACCAACCATAACCTGAAGATGTTCTGGTGCAAACTCATTGGCAAACTCTATGGCATAATTCTCATCACTGCAGAGTGCTATGAACCCATTCCTTGATAGACTCTCCCTCACGATCTCCCCCCTGCTTATACCTGTGAGCAGTGATGAGAGTTCATCCACAACCCCATACGCTAGAGTATCTGACCATGTTATAAGACCACAGAGTGTATCTGGTGCATGTTCAGCCTGTGCTATAAGGTCCAATGCTACATACCTTGCATCAGCAGTATCATCTGCTACTATAAGGAGTTCAGTTGGTCCTGCAAGCATGTCTATCGCTACTCTGCTTGAGACTATGTACTTGGCTACTGTAACTGCTAAGCCTCCAGGCCCAACTATCTTGCTCACTGGCCTTATGCTCTCACTCCCATACGCCATTGCACCAATTGCCTGCGCCCCTCCTACCCTGTAGACCTCATCCACACCTGCTAAATCTGCTGCAACGAGTGTTAGAGGGTCTACACTGCCCTTACCGTTTGGGATTGGAGGGGTGCATGCAACTATCCTCCTCACACCAGCAACCCTTGCTGGTATTGCGCACATCAGCATGCTGCTTGCATACCTTGCCCTCCCTCCAGGTATGTAACAGCCAACACTACTCAATGGCTTGAATACCCTTGCTATCCTGCTTGAGCCTATTGTGATATGCATATCCTTGATGCATGATAGAAATACTCTCTCAACCTCCTCAAGCCTATCCCTTATAGCCTTTAGTGTATCAACCTCCTCTTTGTTCACAACGCTATATGCACCATCTATCTCTTCTCTAGATACCCTCAATGGTATAGAAGTTAGATCAACACCATCAAACTTGAGAGTATAATCCCTAATGGCAGCATCCCCCCTTGCCCTAACATCATCAAGTATTGCTTTGATACTGCCAAGCCTCCCCTCCTCCATGATGAGTCTATTCCTTAACATACGGGCATTAGATGCTGCATTAGCCTCCAGTCTCTCAACCCTTATTGGAGTATCGTTAATCTTGCTCTCCATAATGCCATTAACCCCTTGTCATAAACGCTACTAATGCTTATTCTTCAGCATTCTCCTTATCCTTCATTATCTCCTCTAGCGCAAGTATCTGCCTAGGCTCATGCACAACTAGACCCTGTGCTAACCTCCTAAGTGTTGGGAGTATCCTTACAAACTCATCCTTGCTTATAACCGTGTTTACAGCATACCAGCCCTCCTCGCTCAGTTGGTTTACAGTTGGTCTCTTCAGTGCTGGAAGGTTCTTGAGCAACTCCTGGAGGTTCTCAGCCTTTACATTTGCAAATATATGCAACTTCTTCCTGCTATCAACGACTCCCTTGAGGAGTGTAAGCACATCGTATATCTTCTCCCTCTTCCTTGTATCCTTGAGCGACTCCCTGTTTGCTATGAGCACTGCTGTTGATTCCATTATGTTCTCTACTGGCTTGAGGTTATTCTGCTCTAGCGTAGTGCCCGTCTCTGTTATATCTATTATTGCATCTGTATCCTCTGGTGGCTTTGCCTCAGTTGCGCCAAATGAGAGTATTATCTGAACCCTGCTGTTGCCACCATTCCTCCACCAAGGCGTTATAACCATTGGCTCATCATCACCATAGAGCCTCCTATACTCCTCATTGCTCATTATGTATCTGCTTGCTATGTTGAGGTACTCAGTAGATACCCTTAGGGTTCTGTTCTTGCCTGCATAATCTCTTAGCATCTCTGCAAGTGTATTATAGTTATTGCCCTTAGGTATAGCATAGACCAGCCTAACCCAGCCATACTCAAGATCAAGCATTATCTTAACATCAGCACTGGTCTCAGTGACCCAGTCCTTACCAGTTATCCCTATATCGTAGAGTCCATTGCTTACAAATGTTGGTATCTCTTGAGGTCTCAGTATCTTCATCTGTATCTCTGGATCACCAACCCTGACCCTGTAACTCCTGCCTTTACCGTGTAGGGAGAACCATGCCTGCTCTATGAACCTGTAGGTAGCCTCCTCTATACTACCTTTGGGTATAGCAAACTTTATCATATGTTAGAGCAGATAGCAACCCTATATATAGGTAGGAGTGCAAAGATAGATTAGGTATCACTGCCTTGAGACCCTCTCCAGTATTCTAGTTAAGATCTCTATGTTTGCTGTTAGTGCAGCGAGTATCTTATCCATCCTTTCTGCTATTATATCGTACTTTGTTGTTAGTGTGATGAAGTTATTATCAGTTCTATCAGCGAAGGCTTTAAGCTCATCCCTAACTCCTCTTATCTCCTGCTTGAGATCTTCTCTTGTAGACCTTATCTCCTGCTTGAGATCAGCAAAGTTTGCATCTGTTCTGCTAGCAAATGACCTAAACTCTCCAACGTATGCTCTGAACTCCTGCCTGTAATCATCAAATGCACTCTGCATAGCACCAAAACCCTCCTGCAGTTCATCACCTAACTCACCATACACTATCTTGAATGATTTATGCTCTTCAACCTGTGCAGGGATAACATCTACAGATGATACATATGCTGGAGATGGTGCATTCTTGATCAGTTCTATGAACCTATTCAGTGTATATTCATCATCACCTTGAGCATGTATATGCATAGAGTCATCATCCTCATTCCTAACATTACCCTTCAAGCCTAGGGCTCTAGCATGTTCAAGAACGTATCTTCTAAACCCTACTCTTTGTACTCTACCTCTAACTATAAGCCTGTAGGCAAGCATGGCTGATATCAGAGTGTACATGTTTAAATAATTTCTGTTGTCTAGATGCATCCAATAACCTTATGATAATCTACTCATGAGTCTGATCCAATCTCCTGCATTATCTGCCTTGCATGCTCAACTGTTATGTTGCCTTCTCTGGCAAGCCTCTCAGCAACCTCATTCAGTAGGCTACCTTCAGCACCAGCAAGCATCGCTACCTTCCTTGCATGCAGACGCATATGCCCAGCCTGTATCCCTTCTCTTACTAGAGCATGAAGTGCTGAGAAGTTCTGTGCTAGACCTACAGAGGCCATTATGCATGCTAGTTCCTGTGCACTTCCAACCCTGAGTATCTTCAGGGATAACCTTGCAATTGGATGCGTAGATGTTAACCCTCCCACTATACCAACTGCCAATGGAAGCTCTATACTCCCTACAAGGTCTCCATTGCTATCCTTGCCCCAATGGGTTAGAGATGAGTATCTGCCACTCCTGCATGCATAGGCATGTGCACCAGCCTCTATAGCCCTTGTATCCTGTGCAGTTGCGTTTGCTACTGCTATTATACCATTCATTACACCCTTGTTGTGTGTAACGCACCTATACACATCTGCCTCAGCAAAGGCATATGCATCCAGTATACCCTCTACTGCATCATCCCCAACCTCCTCCCTAGCAAACCTTGCAGTTGCCTTAACAAGCCTATAGGCAGCGTAATTGGAGAGTATCCTTAACAATACCTTGCCATTGGTTATACTCTCTACCCTAGATGCTATTGCTTCGCACATTGTATTTACAACGTTTGCACCCATGGCATCCTTCACATCAACCAGCAACTCAACTATCAACATCTTCCCTCTAGCAGTATCTATCACCTTACATCTAAGATCCCTTGCACCAGCACCCTTTCTTGCTAGACTGCTCTTGCTGTTTGCTATGCAAAGTAGTTCATCCTTGCTGTTCATAACCTCCTCCATAGCCTTCTCAACATCCTTCATCACATCCTTGACCTGTACTTGGCCTATCATAACTGAAGGGTCTGCATGGGCTGTGAACCCTCCTCTAAGCCTAGCTATCTTTGCACCCTTGCTTGCTGCTGCTATAACCGATGGCTCCTCTATGGCCATTGGCACAAGGTACTCCTTGCCATTTATGAGGAAGTTTGTTGCTATGCCCAATGGATAGGAGATGAAGGATACAGCATTCTCAACCATGCTATCTGCCATCTTGAAGTCTATGCCAGAGCCTTCTCTTAGAATCTTGATATCCTCATCTGTAAGGGAAGCATGCTCTTTGAGTACTGCTAACCTCCCTTCCCTATCCAGCTCATAGAACCTCATATCTACCTAGTAGGATAGGTAGATGCATGATAAAATAAGCTTTCTTGTCTATTACTACTGCTATTACTGTTACTATAGTACCTACAACACTAATTGATTGCAACCAACACTATCTAAGCCTCATTATCCTATAGTTCTCATTCTCATAAACTAACTTGTAATGCATCAAGAGTTCATCCTCCCTCTCTAACCAATGGGTTATAACATTGGTTGCGTCATGCACTGGTCTCTTTGATATTATTAGCCATTCATCATACAACCATGGGCTCTTGAATGAATCCTTCCAAGTGCTATGATCAGCCATCTCATCAAACCTGTTTAGAGCAATGTTAGAGGTTATCATTATCCTATGCTCTAGTATGGAACCAGCAAGTATCATTATCCTACCCCCATCATAGAGTGATCTCAATGCTTCTCCAGCATCAACAGCAAGTTGCGTATCCCTCGTTGAATAACCAGCATAAGCATCCATGTATGTAACAACTCCAAGCCTCAAGAGAAGAGGGTTCCATAGCACTAGCAATAGTAGTAGGGGCGCAATGATGTGCCATCTGTACACTGATAGTCTATTGAGGAAGAGGAAGGTCATGATGAACAAGAGAGGGGCTAACAGTATTGTGAACCTTGAGTTATACACATAGTCCATCTCCCCTACACCTATAAGCATTGATACTATTGTGAATGTTGGGGGAAGGAGTAGGAATAGCAAGAGGATAATAGTGATCATCGCCATAATTCCCCTCCTACCCTTTGCACTCCTATGATAGATGAGATACCCTCCTCCTGTTATACCAGTGAGGAGTAGAGGACCGTATAGATGAATTGTATTATACATATAAACACTCATAACATTCAAGGGATTCATGAAGTACCTCTCATGGTACTGATTATGCATTGCATGCCATGCAGCAGAGTAGTACTCTGCATTACTGAACTCAAATGGATCTCCATAGATGTGGTAGTTCCATACCAACCATATTGCTATGCCAGTGGTTGAGAGTAATGGTATGATGATGGGTAGTAATGGCAGTCTGCTATCCTTGCTTCTATTCCTTACTGCAAATGTAAATGCAACTGCTATGAGAAGTATAGGGAGGAACCAACTCTCATACCTGCATAGAGTTGCAAGTGATATGAACAAGGAGCATAGGAGTAGATTCCTTGTAGAGCATCCCCCCTGTAGTAGCCATCTCTGAAAGTAGTATATTGATGCTACTAGAAATAGCATGAATGGTGCTTCAGTCATGGCAACGATGCCTAGGTACATCATGTTGGGGTTGAAGGCGTAGAGCAGTGCAAGCAGATACGCTATGCGATGATCTTGGGTAGAGAGATGGATTATGCTACCCTGATCCCTCATAACCCTGTAGATGAGTAGTGTAGTGAATGCTAGAGATGGCAGACTTATCACCGTACCTGCAAGACCTGTTGTGAATAGAGGATCTATGAGAGATGGGGCAAGGAGCAGTATATGTGGCAGGGGTAACCATACAGTGCCTATCTGCTCAAGCCCTGGATTCTCCCAATCTATGATCTTCCTTGAGCCTACTAGATGAGATACAGAATCACCATAGTATAGCAGTGCATATCTATCATGAGAGTAGAGGAGGAGCGATGATGTTACGATACCTACAACAGCTACTGAGAGAGGTAGGAACCATTCATTCTTCACCATTCAACTAATATACTATCATCTAAATACCTTTAGGTTGGGTTTAACCTGTAATATCGGTTAGTCTTACCCTTACTATCCTATCATCATCCCCTATTGGTATTCCTCTTCCATCCCTATTGCTCGTTGCTATGTAAAGGTAGCCATCCTTGCTGGCATATACATCCCTTACCCTACCCAAGCCAGTTAGGAAGTTCTCTATTCTAGTAATATTCTCATCCTCATCAAATATAATCCTCTCAACATGCTGGCCCCTAAGCGTTGTATAGAATAGACTTGTATTACCTGCATAATCTGCGAACACTGCACCTGCTGGGGCTATGCTCACAGTATAGCAGAGTATTGACTTCTCATACCTCTCAGCCTTTGAGCATACCTCTATAGGCCATCCATAGTTTGCTCCCTTCCTTATCAGGTTTATCTCATCATTGGCAACTGGACCATGCTCTGTAGCATAGAGGTTCTTACTTGTAGGATGCCATGCAAGGCCTTGAGGGTTCCTGTGCCCATATGAGTATACAGCATTACTGAATGGGTTATCCTCTGGTATAGATCCATCCTTATTTATCCTCAGAATCTTACCTGCTAGAGAGTTTACATCCTGTGCAAGTTCTGCCTTGCCTGCATCACCAGTTGTTATGTAGAGCATCCCATCTGGTCCAAACTTTATCCTACCTCCATTGTGTACCTCTCCTCCAGGTATGCCATCTAGCAGTACATGCTCCCTATAGTTGCCATCATCAACCCTCTCAAGCCTTACTACCCTGTTGAACAATCCTGCTTCTGTCGAGTATGTGTAGTACAGATAGATGTAGCCATTGCTCTTGAACTCTGGATCTAGTGCTAGACCAAGCATGCCACCTTCTCCAACACTTGCTACCTCCCTGGAATATATCGTGCTTATTGTTCCATCTCTGCCTATAGTGTTGAGCCTCCCAACCCTCTCTGTGAAGTATATTATACCATCATCATGATCCATATCTATGCTCCAGGGTACAGCAAGGTTCCTTGCTATAACCTCTACCCTATGTTCTGGAGATGGTAATGGTACTTCGCCCCTAGGCAGTAGTAGGAGTATAACCATGAGTACTACTGCACCGCCTACTATGCCTATGAGCCTCAGCCTGAACCTTCCTATATCATCTCTAGTACCCATAGCCTTCTATTGTGATAAGGTTTAATAAAAGACTCTCCATAAGAGGAGGTGGTAGTGGGGAGCGTAGCGAGACATAAGCGAGTAAGCGAGCGAGAGTTATGTCCTACAAGGGTGGGGAAGCCTGGTTATCCCGGCGGGCTCATAACCTCTTACATTACAATGGTACGGTGAGAGACCCGCAGAGCGGTGGTTCAAATCCACCCCCCGCTACCATTACTATCGATGAACCTGCATATCCTACATGCTTACATGCATGTATGTATGCACTACATGATACCAAACCTAGAGTTGAGTAGCCTTACAGCGTATTGATCTATTGAACATGATACCATAACCTCTCTACCATCACTAAGCCTTATAGGCAACCTTACAACGTATCCTCCTACATCTATCCCACCATCGTCGCCGTAATCACCATCATCATCATCCAACGCAATACTCTTCATCCTCACACACCTCCCATCCTCTAACCTGAAGATATGTATCCTCTTGAACCTTCTTGAACCGAAGCCTCCCACCCTTCCACCTGCAGCACTGCTATCTGTATCCAACTCAAGTATGTAGATAGTACTGCTCTTACCCTTGTAACTCTCAAGACTGCTAAGATCTATATCATCATGCTCTGCTACTACTAGTAAGGCTAGGTTCATCTCTGCCTTCTTGATTAGCATCTCTAGGTGTGCAAGTGCATCACCTGTACTGTTACTCTCACCTTCCTCTACATCCATATTATTATACACACTCCCTCTTCCTCCTCCTCCTGTATCGTTATAAGTATACTTAATAGTACATGTACCTCTTGAACCAATCTATATCTAACCTCATACTACCTGGCTTTATGCTGTACCTCTTTAATGGCTTTGTTAGATGCCTATGTGCCTTCAGATCTGGCAGGTAAAGCCCTAGTCCAAGATGCCTTGGAACATCAACACCAACCTTCTCGGCATCCTTAACCCTGTAACCACAGTACTTGCACCCATAACCCTTGCCCTTACCTTCGGACTTTAGCCTCTTACCACACATACATAATGGATTCATGTACCTTACCTTCCTTGCAAGATCAACAACCCTGATGTACTCAACATTGAGTACTTTGGGATGCTTACTTGTACCCTTTCTAACCCCTCCACCAACCTCCAGTATATCACCTATACTTAGCATCTGTGCTATTGGGCTCAACCCTGTAGGCTCGTATACAGCGCACAAGACCCTGCCTCTGCCATCACACTCTAATGCAAAGAATGTATGCCCTCCCTCTATCGCTACTGGTTCAGATGCTACAGTACCATAGAGATAGCCAGATGTGTATGCCTTCAGGTTGCTAGCATCTAGCATATTTGCTAGGTGTGCATCTGTACCCTGATTACTCCTGAATAACAGATGCCCTTCAAGAGGCTCATGGACCTTGAGCATGGATAGTGCATCTATCAGCATGGATGGGTCATCCCCTCTAACCCCAAAGAGCACTGGATCTGGACCATGTGGTGCTATAAGTACTCTAGCATGTTTGTAGTCGTAGTTGTTGAATGTGTATGGATGGGTAGCCTTATCCATTGCTATCACGCTAGTCTCATCGATTAGCCTTGGCATCCCACACATCTCATGCCTCCTATATGCTATAACCTCGAATGTATAATCCTCCAACCTTAATGATGCTAAACCTACTGCTGCCAATGCTCCAACTATACCCTGTCCATTACCCATGGCAATGTACTCTATGCTAACACCATCATAATACTCCTTGCACTCCTCCATCACCCTTTGAGCGCTCTTAAGGCTCATAACCCTCCAGAGTGCATCCCTAGCAAACTTGATTATAGGCTCGATGTTATTATTACATCTATCAAGGAATACTATGCCAGGATTTGCACCATAGCCTAGCATGGAGTTACTAGCAACCATATCCTTAACTACCTGCATCACATGCTCCCCTTCCCTACTGGTCATATCAACATCTACCTTTATGCATACTGCACCATTGCCTCTAGTCTTCCATGGTATGTTTGGGTTCAACCTTGCTAGGAATGGATACTCTTCAAGATCATAACCGTTTGAGAACAAAAAATCCACTATTCTATATGCGAGATGGGTTGTGCATCTACCTTGCCTACTATCTGTATCATCTATGCCTATCAGCAGCATCACTGACTAACCCTAACTCTCAATCACTATCATGGTTAATGTAGACCTTACGTTTGGTAGCCTCCTTATCTTCCAGGTTATAGTCTCCTTTACCTTCTCCATGCTATCGCTCTCAACCTTTGCTATTATATCATATACACCGTATACTGTGTAGACCTCCTTTACGCCATCCAACTGCTTCAACTCCTTTATCAGCGCCTCCTCTGAGCCCATCTCTGCATTTATGAGTACGAATGCTATTGGCATGAAGTTTATTGTTAAAGCATGTTATTAAATATTTTTATCTCTCTACTCTTTTAATTTATATCTTATTAAAAGTGATCGCCCATTAATTATAGATATAAGTTGATATTTATTATGATTTCACTCATCCAACACTCATATACTTTATTCCCTATTATAGTAAGAGGAACTGTATAGGATGGTGATCCTTTCATCCCTTACTTTGGTTATTAACCATGGATATATCTATGCTTTAAACTCTCTACACCTTACTATCTTTAACCACACATCTAGCCTTCAGTATTTAGTGCAATCACATCCTCTGCCCTATATACCAGCATGTACAATACACTTGTCTAATCTTCTGCTTAACTTCTCAACATCTTGAACATAACTGCTAAAGACGATTTATATACAGATTCTTACAAAGTCATACAGTATGAGTGATGAACAGTTCAAGAAAGGTATGCTAAGAATGCTCAAGAGGATGAGGAGTTCAGATATACTGTAGCAGGACTCATAGGTCTGGAAGATATAAGGGCATCTGTAGCAAGGTTACAGGATTCTGTAGCAAAGCTTGAGGAGTCTGTAGCAAGACTTATTGATATCCAAACAAGAACTGAACTGGCACTAGCCTCACTAAGAAGGGAGGTTGGTAAACTTGCAGATAACTTTGGATTCATACTTGAAGAGATAGATAATAGCAACCAAACTACCTAGACTGTTAATGGATAAGGGGATAACCATAAGGAGGAGGGGTGATATAAGGCTGAGGCATCAATTAAGGGTTGATAGCAAAGAGAGGGAGGTGGATGTGTATGTGAAGGGTAAGAATGTAGATGGCAAGGATATCACAGTGATAGGCTAGGTTAAGGGGAAGGTAGACAGGAGTGATGTCAAAAGGTTCCATGATGCGTTCAAGGGCATAGATGCATTCAAGTTCATCTTTGGGCATACTATAAGGCCAGAGGCTGAGGAGGAAGCAGTAAAGAGGGCATAAGACTGTATGCTACATACATGTGATCTCTACTCTCCTGTTGTTACTCTTCTGCAAGACATATAATATGTACTTGATGATGTATATAGGTTGATACATATAGATGAGGAGATGGTCTTCAATATAATAAGGGAGAAGAGACCGAGGGTAGTTGCGTTCAATGGTCCAGAGGCTCTGCTTGGCAAGATCTCAACGCTAGCAGATAGAGTAAGCAAGGAGTTCGGTATAGATGTTTATGTTATAGCAGACCCTTGCTATGGTTCATGTGATCTAAACACTGGTGCTGCTAAAAGAATAAATGCAGATATACTATTTCATGTTGGGCATAGTATATCGATGCAGGAGTTTGGTAATGTTGTATTCATAGATGCGTATGATGATATTCCGTTCGATTCTGTACTTGGGAAGTGTATAAGCATACTTGAGGAGAAGGGTGTAAAGAGTGTTGCAATACTTACGGATAGTCAGCATATCCATGAAGTAGAGAATGCTAGAAGGATACTCAAGGATAATGGGTTCAATGTAGTTCCAACTGAAGGTAAGGGACAGTTGATGGATCCTCAAGTCTTTGGTTGTGAGTTCTACCCTGCATTCTATGCAAGGGATGGTGTTGATGCCTTCATATTCCTTGGACAGAGCATCTTCCATGCAGTTGGTGTAGCGCTATCAACTGGAAGGCTAACACTCATGCTAGACCCTTACTACGATGAGGTTAAAGAGGTGAATAGCATGGCAGAGATGCTGAAGAGGAGAGCATTCCTAGCCATATACAAGGCTCTAGATGCTCAGATGATAGGACTCATAGTAGGCTTGAAGGAGGGACAGATCATGCTTAACAGGGTCAAGGATATAAAGAGTAGGCTAGAAACCCATGGTAAGAGTGTAAGGCTCATAGCGTTAACAGAGGTTACTGAAGAGAGGTTGAGGGTATTCAATGATATAGATGCGTTCATACAGGTTGCATGCCCAAGGATATCCATAGATGAGCAGTTCTCAAGACCAGTACTCTCAGTACCTCAAGCATATACATTACTGAAGATGTTGGATAAGCAGAATGTAGATTATGATGAGTTCCTTATACTTCCACACTGGCTCTGAGCGAGTTGGTTAGATGAACCGATGATTATGATGATAATAATATGGTGTTGATGATCTGAATTGATTGATGTGAATCAAATGGATAAAATAATAGTATATCCTAATATGAAGGGATGAAGGTAAAGTTCGCACTCCCAGGAGATAGAATAGCAACCATAGAGGAGTTTGAGGGGCTTGAGGGTATATACCAGCATGATGATGGCATGCTTAGAGCAAGTAGGATAGGCAAGATTACATACGATCTGAAGCAGAGGTATGTTAAGGTTAATGGCTTGAAGAGTATACTGCTCCCAAAGAAGGACGATAATGTTATAGGGTTCATACACACACTCTCATCCAACTCAGCCAATATAAGGATAGTATACATAAACGAGTATAGAAGCGATGCAAGGTTCGATGCAATATATATAGGAAGGGGCAAGATGAAGGTTCAGAATATGTTTAGAGTAGGGGATATGGTTAGGGCAAAGGTTATCAGCATACTAAATGGATACATACATGTAACCTTCAGGGATAGCAACCTTGGAGTGATATACACTAAATGCAATCAGTGTGGTGGAGAGGTTGTGAAGCTTAATGCTGAAGAGATAAAGTGTGTAGAGTGCAACACTGTATCTTCAAGGAAGCTTGCAGACGATTACGGTAATGTGAATGCGATCTGGCGCTGTATTTGACAAAGTTACTTTCAGATGTTGATTTTATGTATGCATGAATATATATGCATGCTGCTGTTCTTGTTTTCTTATAGAATAGGATGGTGGGGACTATATATGATCAAGGTTGCATTCCAAGGTGAGAGGGGAGCATATAGCGAGATGGCTGCACTCCAGTACTTTAACACAGGAGTAGAACTCATCCCAAAGCGCACCATAGCCGATGTATTCGACTCAACTGAGAAGCATGAGGTGGATTACGCCATAGTCCCAATAGAGAACTCTATAGAGGGTAGTGTTAATGAGACATACGATCGTCTGCTCAATACAAATCTGAAGATAAAGGGCGAGGTGTATCTCAGGATAGAGCACTGCCTCATAGGCTATGAGGGTAGTAGTATCGATAGCATAAGGTATGTCTACTCCCATCCACAGGCACTAGGACAGTGCAGAGGGTTCATACAGAGGCATAAACTTGAGCCCATACCATACTATGATACTGCTGGGAGTGTGAAGATGCTCAGCGAGAGGAGGCTGGATGCTGCTACTACTACTGCTGCTGCAATAGCAAGCAGGTTGGCAGCAGAGATATACAGGATGAGTGTACTTGCTGAGGGTATAGAAGATAGCAGGAACAACTACACAAGGTTCATTATACTTGCAGATGTAGAAGAGATGGAGAAAGAAGAAGAGGATGATAGAGGAGCAGGAGTAATGATGGGTACTGGTATGAGCAAGACCTCAATAATATTCACCATAGAGCATAGACCAAGAGCATTGTACGATGTACTTGGAGAGTTCGCATCTAGAGGGATCAACCTCACTATGATAGTCTCCAGGCCTATAAAGGATAGGCCATGGGAGTACAACTTCTACCTGGACTTTGAGGGGCATATGCATGATAGCAGCGTAATGGAGTGCTTGGAGAGGATTAAAAGCAAGGTAGCATTCATCAAGGTTCTAGGCTCCTATCCAAAGGCTGCCATACCATTCACTACATGATTAGCATGGATATACCAATCCCTGAATGGATGGTGTAAGTCTTCTAATTATGATAAATAATATCAATAATAATGATGATGATGATAACTGATGGTCAGTCAACTATATCTAAGGGGTAGAGTACCTTATCTTTGATATCGAGTACCCTTAGCAGATGATTGTTAGTATCTGCTATGTAGAGCAGATCGCCCTTAACCTTGACATCACTAGGCTCGTAGAGCATCAATCTGCATGAGTCATCAAGCCTACATTCTAGGCGTAGGTCACCTGCTCCGCCTACGAGAGTGCTCACCTCCCCCTTGCTGAGATCTAAAAGCCTTATCGCATGGTTGTACGTATCTGCAACATATACCATCTTACCTCTTGAAGATAAGCCTAGGGGATGCTGCAGCAACGCATCGTCCAACTTACCATCCTTATGTCCAAATACGAAGAGGTCCTTACCTACTATGGTGCTGACCCTCCTCTCCCCTATATCAACAATCCTTACCGATGAACTCTCGCTATCAGCAACGTATAGATGATGCTCATCCTGCAAGAATAACCCACTAGGTTGAGCGAACTGTGCATGCTCTAGCGTTGAGTCAACTATACCCTCATACCCACTCCCAGCGAACGGTCTCACTGTAGAGTCATCCACACTGTATAGCCAGATCTGGTGCAGCCCAGCCATGGCTATGAAGAGTGCCCTATGCAGATTGCTGTATGCTATATCCCAGGGAGAGTTTAGCATAGTAGCCTTGCCATAACCTCCATTGCTGTAGTAGCCCTGTTTGCCATTCCCTGCTATGGTTGTAACCTCCCTCCTGCTCAGATCTAAAAGCCTTATCGCATGGTTCTCTGTATCTGCTACGTATATGATGTTATCATCAGCCCACGCTATGCCTTGTGGCCTGAAGAACATTGCCTCGTCGAATGGACCATCTCTGAGTCCTTTACCTTTGCCTATGCTCTCAACTATCCTTGCCCTGAACCCATTGCTATCATGGGCATCAAGTGCAAGTACAAGTACCCTGTTATTGTTTGAATCACTTACTGCTAACATGCTCCCATCTGGTGAGAATGCTAGCTTACCTGGGAACGATAGCATGCCTCTAGGCTTACTATATCCCATCATCTTCCCCATTTCAGACAGTAGTGGTTCCTTTGCAAGTCTACCAGTGCTTGAGTACCTATCAAGCAAGAGTTCGATAACCTCATCTATCAACTCGCCCTGCCCTTCTCCTGACCTCCTGTACACTATATAGCCTAGAGGATCTACTATCGCTATGGTTGGCCATGCATGAACACCATACATCTGCCATATCCTCATATCCTCATCCACTATAACTGGATGTTCTATCTCGTAGCGCATTATAGCCTGCTCTATATTCTTTGCATCCTGCTCATTGTAGAACTTTGCTGAATGAACCCCTATGAATACTACAGGCTTATCCCTGTACTTATGCTCTAGCCTAGTAAGTTCTGATATCATATGCATACAGTTTATGCAGCAGTATGTCCAGAAGTCAAGTACAACGACGTATCCCCTAAGCCTTGAGAGTGAGAGTTGCTCCTTAACATTGAGCCATCTGAACTCTTTGGGAAACTCTGGAGCCTTATCTAGCATGTTGATATCAACAGTTAGACAGATTTATTATTATTTATTACTTTATACAGCAAGATGATCTTGTCTTATTTCTCATAATTGATATATGGATGGTGAGATATTAACTATAATATTATATAGGATTGTTCATTCACTTAATAAAAATAAATAAATAAATAAATAAAAGATGGCTCTCTAGAGGGTATAACCAAATCCATCTCCGCTCTCTGCTACACCATCAACGTTAGGACTATCCTGATGCCAGAACTGGTCATCTGGGCTTGATGCTTGTAAGCCTGAGGATGAGCCATATAGTATGTTGACAGCTCCAGCATCTATTATACTCCCTATATCCTCAAATGGTACACCTACAGCTAGATCTGTGTAGCCATCGCCATTGAAATCCCCTGCAGCTAGGGACAAGCTGAAGTAATCGCTGTCTTCTGCTACATCTTTAACGCTAGAAGTATCTTGACCCCCATGTCTGATCTGCTGGTGCTGAGGCTTGCAGTCCAGATGCTGAGCCATATAACACATTGATAATGCCAGTATCTGTTAACGTTCCAAACTCCTCGAATGGCACACCTATTGCAATATCCTCATAGCCATCTCCATTGAAGTCTACTATTGCATCTGAACCCTGTGCATATACACTGTTACTACCTGTCATCCCATACAATGGTGTTGTTATAGATGCTAGTACCAATACCATACCTAAAAGCGTAGCGTATGTTACTCTCTCTTCTTTTAAGCGATCTACCTGCCATCTTGTCGAAGTCGTTATCCACATAATTTATCTTCATTATTGTTATATAGATGCCCATCTATATAACACTGTATGTAACTCAGATACCATAACTAACTATTGCACAATTTATTATGCTAAGCTACTAACTATATTATGACCATGACTAGTAGTCACATCTTTTACTCATATGATGCTATGATGATGATCAGATCATGAAAAAGATGATGCTAAAGAACAAACGCTTCTTCAAACTCCTGCTGAGCATCCATTACACTCATAACCTTTGGAGGACTCTTGAATCCATATGCACTTATCATCTCATCAAGTTCTGGACTGTTCTTATCTCTAGCATACTTTACAGCCCTAATAACATCAAGCAGTATATTGCATGCATTTGCACCATCACTACTCCTCATCATCACATCTATCCTAACTGGTGAACCCATGAACCCTTCAGCATAGAACCAGTAGTAACTTACCCTCTCATCCTTAAGGAACTCTGTGTACTCTGTTGTACCAGCAGTTATCCCAAACTCGTATGGCAGTTCTGCATCTATGCTAGCGGTCTTTATAGCCCTCTTCCTTGCTCTAACCTCCTCCCTCATGGTATTCCTTGTATCACTGCTCCCTCCAACATCCAACTGGTATGAACTGTCTATGATCATGCCTCTCCTATGGAGTAGTTGTAGTATACCCTTGTGGAATACCGTCCCTCCAAACTGGCTCATCAGATCATCCCCTACCATAAGCAATCTCCTATCCCTGAATGCATCTATTAACCCATGATTGCTCTGCAGTGAGGAAGGTGTAGCGTTGATGAAGCTTACTCCTGCTTGCAGTGAGGATTCAGCATATGCTAAAGATGAAGCATCGAGCGAGGAGGAGATGAGGTTGACTACAACATCAGCATTGCATTGTTTGAGCGCATCTATAAACTCGTCTCTATCAACTCTAGTTATATCCATACTCCAGTGCTCTGGAGGTTTATCTACCATTATACCTGCACTAACATTCAGATCCTTGTATACATCGGTATTAATACTGTTACCATTACCTTTCCCAAACATCCTCAATGCATCTGCTACCGACCTGCCTACCTTGCTTGCATCTATATCGAATGCTCCAACAACATCCACATCATCTATGGAGTAGTTGCCTACCATCTCGTGCCAGATACCTCTCTTACCATTAAGACCCTGCCTATAGTATTCTATACCCTGCAATATGGTGCATGCTACATTGCCTAGACCTATTACAGCAACCTTTATCCTTGCCATGGTTCTAGCATATCATTGAAGGATTTTAATCTTTATGTTAGGATACTGTTGTCCATTAAGAGTTAATTAATAGTATATAGCAGCAAGTGCTGGATGGAGCGATACTACACTACAAACAATAATTAAAATATCTTTAATCTGCTACTGTTGTTGTTATTACATAACCTTAACATCATGAGGCATGCTCTCTATGTATCCAGCCATGGTCATCCTTATGAACTCAGCGTTCCTATGCAACTCCTCTATGTTCCTTGCACCACAGTAACTGAACCCTGATCTTAACCCTCCAGCAAGTTGCCTTACTATCTCTACTACGCTACCCTTGTACTCTACAAGTGCCTCAACACCCTCTGGCACATAATCGTTGAGATCATCCTCTATGTTAAGTGCTCCTTCCTCCCTCATCCTCCTGCCAAGAGAGGCATAGAAGGATGCCATACCTCTGTATATCTTGTACCTCTTGCCATTCTTGGTTATGCTTACACCAGGGCTCTCATCTGTCCCAGCAAGTAGGCTCCCAACCATAACTGTCTCTGCCCCTGCTGCCAATGCCTTTGTTATATCGCCAGAGTTCCTTATCCCTCCATCTGCTATGATTGGTACATCGTACTCCCTTGCTACCCTAGCACAATCCATTATTGCTGTGAGTTGAGGTACTCCAGAGCCTGTTACTATCCTCGTTATGCATATTGAGCCAGAGCCTACACCAACCTTCACAGCATCAACACCGTTATCGATAAGGTCTTTTGTGCCTTGAGCAGTTGCAACATTACCTGCTATCAACTCACAATCTGGATATGCCTTCTTTATCATCTTTATAGCATCTATTGCATTCTCACTATGTCCATGTGCTATATCAACAACTATTACATCTGCACCTGCATCGAGCAGCCTATCAGTCCTCTCCATGTAATCGCCCTTGACTCCAACTGCAGCACCAACTAGGAGCCTACCCTTCCTATCCTTTGCTGCAAGAGGGTACTGCTCCCTCCTGAGTATATCCTTTGCTGTTATGAGCCCTTTAACCCTGTTATGCTCATCAACCAATGGCAACTTCTCTATCCTATACTTGTGGAGTATATCCTTAGCCTCATCTAGCGTTATCGTATGCCTTGCTGTTATAACATTCTTTGTCATAGCATCGTAGACCCTCTTCTCCCCTGCCCCTGCTCTACCCTCAAACATTATATCCCTCCTTGTTAGGATCCCAACCAACTTACCATCTGAGTCAACAACAAGCAAGCCTGAGACATTGTACTCCTCCATCAACTCCATAGCTTCAGCAAGGCTCTGCTCCTGCCTTATCGTGTATGGTTGCTCTATTATGATATTCTCAGCCCTCTTAACCTTCCTAACCTCATTCACCTGCTGCTCAACGCTCATGAACCTATGGATTATCCCTATGCCTCCCTCCCTAGCCATGGCTATTGCCATATTTGCTTCAGTAACAGTATCCATGTTTGCACTTACTATAGGGATGTTAAGGCTTATCCTTCTCGATAGCCTAGTTCTAAGGTTGACATGTGATCTGGAGACTACGGAGGAGCGTTTTGGTACAAGCAGCACATCATCGAACGTTAACCCTTCCCTTATATTCAACCTGTTCCCTTCCCTTCTAGAAGGGGAAGGTATTATAAGCATTACTCTAGGAGTATGTAATGCTCATTACATACAAATGCTGATAGAATGCTTTACAATACAGGTAGAGAAGACAGATAGATAGATAGAGAAGGGGGTGAGATGGTAGGCTTTGAGCACTAATCTTGCAGAGGTTAGTGAGATTAGCATAGATCTGGATGATGTAATAGCAAGGGTCATGAAGGGTAGCAATGCTTATGCTCTATGCGAGAGGTGTAACTGCCCATACGATAGGGCTACTGGGAGGCACTTGCATACGGGGAGCAACTTGTGTAGTGATTTATTTGAGTGCTGTAGTATAGAAGGGTATTGTATGGATTAGACAGCATATATCTAGAGGATGGCCTCTACCATCCTTGCTACTTGGATGCTCTCCTTAACATTATGAGTTCTTATTATACCTGCACCATTGATTATGCATATAGCCTCAACCGCTAGAGAGCCATAGAGCCTATCCTCTGGCTTATCCAAGGCTAGAACCTTGCCTATGAAGGATTTTCTTGATGGGGATACGCACACATCTCTACCTAGAACCTTCAACTCCCTTAACCTCCTTACTATTGCTAGATCCCTCTCAAACCATGTCATGCCTTCAAGCCTTGTGAAGAACTCATGCTTGCCCTTCTCCCTGAAGAACCCAATCGCTGGATCAACTATTACCTTATCCTCATATATGCCAGCAGTAAGAGCAATATCTATACTCTCCCTCAATAGTGAGATGGTTGTTGCTATAGCATCTCCTCTTACTGTATGCCTTGAGTATGCTGATACTATAACTGAGGCAGAATGCTCCTTAGCAACTCTAGCCATATCTGGATCATACTTTAAGCCAGTAACATCATTGACTATGGTTGCTCCAGCAGTTAGAGCAGCATCTGCAGCCCTTGCTCTAGGAGTATCAACTGATATGACTAGACTGCAACTATCCTTTATAGCCTTTATAGCATGCTTAAGCCTTGCCATCTCCTCCTCAACTGGCACTACAGTATCTAGATAAGGTGCGGTTGACATTGCTCCAACATCTATCATGCTTGCTCCATACTCCTCCATGCTTGCTACTGTACTTGCTATCTCATCCTCTCTAACCCTGATTGAGCCTTTGTAGAACGACTCTGGGCTAACATTAACTATACCCATTATCCTGACCATACCATGCTACTACTCCATTAATCTACTCTACCATCAACCATTTTATCACTCTTACACCTCTACCTGTGTGTGGAGTGGGAGGAGTGGGTTGAGTGGTATGGGAGGATAAAGAGTGCATTGAACTACAGCATAGTTGATGATAGCAGTGCAGCAACCCTGCTCTCAACCCTGATCAAGGATAGAGCGTTGGATCTAGAAAGGTTAAGAACACTTATAGAAGGCAAGGATGTGATTGTATTTGGTGCTGGCCCATCCCTTCTAGATACTGTAAGCAAGATATGCTCAGCAGATCTATCTACACTGGCAAGGAGTAGACTTGTATTCATTGCTGCAGATGGTGCATCTAGAGCGCTAATAGAGCATGGAATAAGGCCAGATGTTGTGGTTACAGATCTAGATGGTGATCATGAATACTTGCTGTGTGCAGACACCCTAGGCTCTATAATGGTTGTGCATGCGCATGGTGATAACATAAACCTCATCAAGTTCCTAGTACCAAGGCTAAGGAATATCATAGGCACTACACAGGTTAGACCATTGCATAACGTGCATAACTTTGGTGGGTTCACTGATGGGGATAGAGCAGTATTCATTGCATTAGCAATGAATGTAAGGAGTATAACACTAGCAGGAATGGACCTTGGTAATGTTATAGGTCAGTACTCCAAGCCTTATCCTGTAAATAGCATTGTAAAGGTTGTGAAGATGAGGTTTGCAAAGCAACTTCTGGAGCATCTAGCATCACAAGCAAAGGCAAGGACAAGATTATACAACCTCTCGCAGAGCAAGGTAGAGGGATTCATGAATATTACATATGAAGACCTCCTTCAACAAATAAAAGATTAACAGTAATAGGAATCAATTTATTACACTATTGGGAAGAATATGTTGAGGTTTAACATATGTACTCCGATGATGAGATAAAGAGGTTTGCAATGCTAAGGGAGTGGGTAGTGAAGCAGATTGAGGAGAAGGAAGAGGAGTTGGAGAGGTTGAGGGAGATGCTTGCAGTAGTTGATAACATGCTAAAGCAAGTAAGCTTCAAGCCAGCAGCAGGGATGCTCCAGAGGGAGGAGAGGGTAGGAACAGGTGTAGAGGTTAAGCACGTGGAGAGGGAGGTGGTAAGTACAGAGAAGGCTGTAGAGAGTGAATATACTGAGGTTAGGCAGTTGAAGACGAAGGATGGTATACTCTTAGCAAACGCATACATAGCAAGCGATGCAATAAGCATAGTACCAGCAAGTGATGTAAGGCTTAATGTAAATACCCCTCCATTCCAATCATTCTTCATAAACAGGATACTCAAGGAGATGAAGGGTAGGGATGAGGAGAGGGCTAGGAAGGGCGAGATAAGAGGGGAGCAGGTACTTGATTACAGTATAGATCTTGATGAAGAGAAGAACATAAAGAGGATATTCATAAGGAATTACAGGGATAAGGATAGACTCAACGAATTAATAAACTCATCAACATGGGTACTCACAAGGATGCTCGAGAAGGTAAAGTAATATGATGTGCTAGCCATGATTGAAAAGTGATCATCGTATCAACCAAATATATAGAGGCAGTATGGGGTTGATGATGGTATGGATAAGATAGTTGTACTTGATTTTGGCTCACAGTATGCCCATCTCATATGTAGGAGGATAAGGGAACAGGGAGTGTATGCTGAGCTTGTGCCTTACAACATAGATGCTGATACTCTAGCAGGGATGAGCCCAAAGGGCATAATCTTCTCAGGTGGACCAGCAAGCGTATATGAAGATGGTGCACCATTCTGCGATAGAAGGATACTCTCCCTAGGCATACCCATACTTGGCATATGCTATGGGCATCAGATGCTTGTACATATGCTTGGAGGTGTTGTGAAGAGGGCAAAGAGGGAGTATGGTAGTGCTGAACTCATAGTAGATGATGGCGAAGATCTATTCATGGGTATAAAGCAGAGGATTAGATGCTGGATGAGCCATGGTGATGCTGCTGAATCATTGCCAGAGGGGTTCAGCATCCTTGCTCACACGGCTAGTTCTTTTGCTGCAGCAGTAGCAGATAGGGCGAGGAGGATATATGGCCTTCAATTCCATCCAGAGGTTGCACATACAGAGCATGGCAGTGATATACTAAGGAACTTTGCAGTAAGGATATGCAATGCAAGGCAGGAGTGGAGCATGAGTAACTTCATAGATACTGCAGTTAATGATATAAAGAGTAAGGTTAAGGAAGGGGAGAGGGTCCTTGCTGCAGTGAGTGGGGGTATAGACTCTACTGTTACAGCACTATTAGTGCATAGAGCGATAGGAGATAGGCTAGCATGCATATTCATCAAC
>JACAFJ010000015.1 GCA_013538675.1 Candidatus Nitrosocaldus tengchongensis | reverse complement strand
ATATATATATCACTAGAATATTCAACCAGTTAGTAAACACTATTATACTAGAATATAGAACCTGGTGAATAAGCAGTTACCCGCTTGCTCATTCAACCATCCTCCTAACATCCCCTTCAAGTACACCAGAGCCTATATGCAATCTATCTATATGCTTTGATAAGGCATTCTTATCATCGAATGGTGAGCCACAGTATGGGCATGATAACTTTGCCTCAATAGCCTCCTTAACATACGCTATTGCCTTTGGGTTTATTATGCATACAGGCGTACCTTTCAATGCAGTCTGGGATGTCATCATGCTTGCCTTGTGTATCTTCTCAAACAAACCTTCCCTAGTAACCATGCCTATAACTGTTGAGCCAGAACTAACTATGACCTGCCTTAGAACATGCTTCTCCATCACTGCTAGAGCATCGCTTATGCTAGTCTTTGGTGATATAGTTATTATTGGTGAACTCATTATCTCCCTTAGCCTAACCTTGTTTGGGTTCTTGCCCTGAGCCATGACCCTGAAGAGTATATCTGTCTTAGTAACTATACCTATAGCCTCACCGTTATGTGTTACAAGCACGCTCCTAGAGTTCCTCTCCTTCATGATAGAAGCAGCATCTGCAGCATTCATATTCCCTTCAAGCGTAACTACGTTGGTTGTTAATACATACTCAACAGGCTTGTTGAGTAGCGATTCAACATCTTCATACTCATACCCTTCTCTTTCTTCTGATGGATATGACATGCATCTATAGTGAAAAGATGGTTATTTAAATGTGGCTATGGCTATATTTTACTTATCTACCTGTCAGATACCCTCCTCTCATCCCTAGCCATAAGGTAGAATGCATGTGCACTTATCACAAATGCAGCAAGGAACATCTTTGTAGCGAATACAAGGCTCCATGGTGTCTTTGGATTTGGATAGGGGATGTTGAGAACGTCTATCCTTATTATCCCGCTTATAGCATCTGCAGTCATAAGAGCATTCCAGACTACAAAGTTGTATATCAACTCATAGAGCGAGACTACTGCTATTGCTAATGCTATCAACTTGAGTATCGCTCTATTCCTAGCAGAGATATTCCTAGTCTTCTCCCTCCCTATCTTGGTTACACAGTACCAGCCTACTACAGAGGAGATCATGAGATAGGTTACAAGCTTTGCGAAGCCCTTGAATGGTATCTCAGTGTTCACTAGAACCTCGCCTATAACTACACCCCCACTTGCAATGTACTCTCTAAGGCTCTCAGCAAGTGCATATACCGTTATGCTCAGCATTATTGCAGCGCATACATAGAAGATGATCTTGTAGATGAATATGCTTCTAGCATACTCCTTCTTAGCATACTCGTCAGTCTCATCACTCCTTGGCTGCATACTCTTACTAAACTAATATAAAGATAAAAATTTTTCGTGACTCTGGGTAAGATATATTAAATTAGTGACCGATATGAGAGTAAAACTCGTATATATTAGTCTATAGTTGTATCGTATTTGGGTAGTTTATAGATCATGAATAAAAATTATTTACTGCTGAGTCTAACCATGATAGAGATGAGCATAGGCTGCAATGAGGATGATCATGATAGCGTAGTGGTAGTAACTATAGCAGAGGAGGTTAGGAATGCATACAAGATAGGCCTATATGCAAAGGCTATGGATGTTAAGGTAAGGCATGACTACGACTATAGTGATGTAATATATGGGTTGAGAGAAAAACTAGCATTGAACAAGGATGATCTGAAGAATCATCCTGTAGTTAGAGCGCTCAGGGACTTTTATTGGAGGCTAGACATAGATCCTACAAAGGTTAGACCATCTAGCGAAGCATTGGTAAGGAGGTTCTTGACAGGGAGAATTCCTAGGATAAACAACGTGGTTGATGCTGGCAATATAGCATCTATAGAGACATTGATACCTATAGGCATATACGATCTTGCAACGGTTAAAGGCAGTCTTATACTTAGGAGGGCTATTAGTAATGAGGGGTTCGTTGATATCAAAGGCAAGGTTAGCATGCTTGAAGGGAAGGAGATCGTACTTGCCGATGACGTAGGAATTATACATGTATTCCCTCACAGGGATGCCCTAAGGACATCTGTCAGAGATGATACTAATAGAGTATTGATAGTTGGCTGCTATCTGATGGATAGCATGAGTGTATCTTTGGCTAGATATGCTGTAGATAGAACGAGAGAGTTGATAATGATGAGCCTTACATGATTGATCAATTCAATTAGCAGATAAGAGCATTAGTATTGTTAATAATAACCAGCATGAAGGTATGATGTACTAGGCATGGAGGATGGGCAGATCATTAGATCATCGTTTATTTATTCATACCTTTGCTGTCTTCTCGAGCCTCCTTACCTGCTCTATAGGTGTTATAACTGCTCTTCCAACAAGACCTTCATTTATACCTATACCAGCGTTCTTCGTTACTATATCTAACACATCCTCAATCTCTCTATCAGCAACTATGAGTTCTATCTTGGATGCTGGCATGAGTTCTGGCTTGTATGAGCCAGTGCCCCTTGCCCCTGTTAGCACTATATTCTGGAAGAGACCCTTACCATACCCATTGACTATGAATATGTTATCTACCCCATAGCGTTTCAACGCCCTATAGACTATGTCAACCTTCTCAGATGCAACTATTGCCTCTATCTTCTTCATGTTATTGTTAATGATCTTCATACTATAAAAACTATTGCCAGTATGCTTACACTATGATAATCTTTTACCTCCATCATCATCCTATTCTAAGCAGCTTACTTCTTCCCTCTATACTCTGCTGCCTTATCTCGCCCTCTATGATTGGGAGGTAACCAAGTATGCAGAAGTTCACAAAATCACTGAAGGACTTTATCCTATACTCCGATCGTAATGTATCCTTGTTTGCATTGTAGAACTTGAGCACTCTCATAAGGGTGTACTTCTGCAATGGTACCAATCTACTCTTCTTTCCCTGCTCCTCATACTCACTAGAGTTGATATCCATGTGTAGATCTGTAGAAGAATCCCCCTCATCATTACCCTGCTCCCCATCAACATTGGTTATACTACTACCGTCATGCTTATGGGATATATCATCCCTTACATCTTCAAGATCCCTTATAACATGCATATGTGACACATCAACTATCTCCTCAAGGGAGGAGACGAATATCTTCGTATGTTCTTTGTGCTTGCCTGATGAAGTGCTTATGGTATCTATAACTCTCTTTGCATCTCTATCGCTAACTATGAGTTCAACCTTTGTAAGGAATTCACCTAGACCACCTCCTCTTCCTACAGCACCATTCCTTGAGGTTATATGTGGGCTAGTTATGTTGTGCATGCTCAAGCCATAGATCTCAAACCTCTCCAGTTGTATCTTGAGATCTGGTACTATCTCTGTTCTAACTATTGCCTCTATCCTTTTCATGACTCTATCTAGTGATAACATAATTATAAACGTTATCTAGAATGATAAGCTTTTGATAATAAAAATGAGGTTAATTACGGCACAAGTCTGTACTTAGAGTAGAAACTCCTCCTTATAAGATACTGTACAAACATGAAGAACAAGACGCTTAGGAGTGTGGCAAGATAAGTTACTATCAAACCTGGAGGCTTTGGTAGAGGCTGTGGTGCTCCTAATGCATATGCACTTGATAGCATCAACGGTAGTAGAGATAGCGTTACTAGTACAGCAACCATGTATCTCTTCATGTATATATTACAGAATGACTAATATAAAAAGATATTCAAATGATTATCATCTTTATGAGATATCATTTAATGGCAAGACTTATGATAAGCTATTAGATATCATTGTATTATTTTTTTTAAAAAACTTTAAAAATACTATGCAAAGTAGAAGATCCATGGCAATAGACACAGGAGATACAGCATGGATGATAGTCTCTACAGCAATGGTCTTCCTCATGATAGGAGGAGTAGGCTTCCTTGAGGCTGGGCTGATAAGGGCAAAGAACGCACTTGGAATACTCATGAAGGTGTATCAGACAGCAACGATAGGGCTGATAGCATGGTTCATAATTGGCTTCAGCCTTGCATTTGCACCATCTGAGCATGGATGGATAGGCACATTCGATTATGCATTCATGAATGGAGTTACACTAGAACCTATGGACTATGCACCAACCATACCAGGCTACCTCTTCTTCCTCTTCCAAGGCATGTTCGCTGCAATAACAGTAGCACTGATAAGTGGAGGCATAGCAGAGAGGATGCGCTTCGGTCCTTGGCTTGTATTCATCTTCATCTGGATGATATTCGTGTATGGTCCAGTTGCACACTGGATATGGGGAGGAGGCTGGCTTGCACAGATGGGTGCTAGGGACTGGGCTGGAGGTATGGTGATACATGTTGCAGCAGGGTTCTCATCACTTGCAGGGGCACTTGCTCTAGGTAGAAGGCTAGGGTTTGGTAAGGCAGAGACCATGGTACAGCATAATGTACCATATCAGTTCCTTGCAGCATTCCTGCTCTGGTTTGGTTGGAATGGTTTCAATGGTGGTAGTGCTCTAGCATCGAACGAGGCAGCAGTGGCAGCAATAGTAAGTACTAACCTTGCTGCAGCAGCAGGTGCTATAACAACATTCCTAGCAGGGTGGGCTAGGAGCAAGAAGCCAAGCACTAGCCTTGCAGCAAATGGATGCATAGCAGGTTTGGCAGCAGTTACGCCAGCAGCAGGATTCATAGAGGCATGGGCTAGTGTAGTTATAGGTGCAGTTGCAGGAGTTGTCTTCTATGGTTTCGTGCTCCTCTTCAAGGAGAAGTTAAGGATTGATGATGCATGCGATGTCATAGCGATACATGGTATGACTGGTGTATGGGGCAGTATGGGTGTAGCATTATTCGCATCTCCAATGGTTACTGGAGGTGCATTGACAGGCGTTGCATATGGCTCAGCAGAACTTGTAGGAGTACAAGCACTTGCTATAGTTGTAACTGCAGCATTTACATTCACACTAACATACGTAATAATGCAGATAATGAACAAGGTTACACCTATAAGACTGAAGCCACAGGAGGAAGAAGCTGGCGAGGATGTAGTACTGCATGGGGAGAAGGCCTATCTAACTGTATAGGCTTCAAACCACATACATTTTTAATTTTAATTTAAAATTTGTTTTCTATTTCTATTTCTTATTTAATATAGGTATAATCATCTAGCTCTCTCACCACTCACCATGTACCTTACAAGTTCACCTATGTATACTGCATGGTCTGCTATCCTCTCAAGGTAGCGCATAACCAGCACTGAGGATAGGGCACACCTTAGATCCATACCATCATCAACTATCCTCTTGAGGTTATTCCTGTACGATGAATCTACAGCATCATCTATCCTTATGAGCCTCTCTGCAAGACCCTCATCCTTGCTGTTGAATGCAGTTATGCTATCTTCAAGCATCTTGCTCACTATCTCTGCCATTGATGCTATCATACCCTTATCACAGTTACCAAGGTCTCCGAACTGCTCCCTTATCTGTGCTATATCGTAAGCATATCTTCCAAACCTTACAAGATCGTATGCTACTTCCATGCATGAGCTTATGAACCTTAGATCTGCTGCAACTGGCTGATACCTTATCATAAGTTCAACAGCAAGGTCGTTAACCTCCTCCTTGAGTATTGCAAGTTGGTTAGTCCTTGTATAGACCTCCTGCACAATACTCCTATTGCTTAGATAGGCATCTATTGCCATCGCTACACACTCTTGCGATACCCTAGACATATCATGTAGTAGATTGGATAGCCTGTTTATCCCAACGTCTAGGAGCCTCCTCATACCATCTTCTGGGTAGTATACTCATCATGATGTAATATAATTATTGATGCTAACCGAACCTCCCACTTATGTAATCCTCCGTAACCTTGCTCTTTGGACTCTCGAAGACTTCCCTTGTTGGACCAGACTCTATCAACCTCCCTATCATGTTCTCATCAACCATCATCACATTAACATAATCTGAGACCCTTGCTGCCTGCTGTATGTTGTGTGTAACTATTACTATGGTTATCTTCTCCTTAAGGCGTGTTATCAGTTGCTCTATTCTTGCTGATGCTATTGGATCTAGGGATGCTGTTGGCTCATCCATGAGCAGTACCTCTGGCTCAACTGCAAGTGCCCTAGCAATACAGAGCCTCTGCTGCTGCCCTCCAGATAGGCTATAGGCATTATCGTTGAGCCTATCCTTAACCTCATCCCATAACGCTGCTTCTCTCAATGCATACTCAACTTGCTCATCTATATCACCCTTGAACCCATTTATCCTGAGCCCAAAGGCAACGTTATTGTATATGCTTGTGGGGAATGGATTTGGCTTCTGGAAGACCATGCCTATAAGCCTCCTCACCTCAGCAACGTTTATGCCATTAGAGTAGATGTTGTAATCATTAAATAGTATCTCACCCTCTATCCTTGCATCTAGAAGATCGTTCATCCTGTTGAAGCATCTTAGTAGTGTGCTCTTGCCACATCCAGATGGTCCTATTATTGCAGTTATAGTGTTCCTTACAATCTTTATGTTAACATCCTTTATAGCGTACTTGTTAGCGTATAGTACACCCAAGCCCCTACCTTCCAACACCATCTTGCCATTCATACCATCATCATCTACTTCTACTGTTACCTCTTCACTTCCTTGCATATCTACTTTCTCTGCATAAGAATAGTCTTTGCTTATCAGACTCCATAAACGCATATCCATCATACTCTTACTGCATTAAAATAATTTCGCTATGCGAATTATATTGAAGTATTTACCCCTATATACATTACGTAATGGATAATAATCTAAATGGGATTGGTTTATAATCTAATGTAGAGCATTAGCAGCCATGAACAGGAATATAGCAATAGCAGCAGTTATAGCAGCAGTAGCAGTAGGCGTTGTGGTTGGAGTTATAGGTACTGTTGGAATAGGCACTAACACAGGCACTGCTCCTACCACACCCGCAGGTACATCCTCACCAGCAGTACAAGTACCAACACAGACACCAGTAGTGACCAGGCTTAGTGGTTCCATAGTAATAGATGGTTCAAGTACGGTATACCCAATAACTGAGGTCATAGCAGAGGAGTTTAGTAAGAAGAATCCAGATGTAAAGGTTACCGTTGGTATATCTGGCACTGGAGGAGGATTCAAGAGGTTCACCATAGGAGAGACTGATATAAACGATTCATCAAGACCGATATCGGAGAAAGAGAGAAGCGCAGCGAAGGAGAACAACATAAAGTGGGTTGAGATACCCATTGCACTTGAAGGTCTAAGCATAGCTGTGCATAGGAATAACAACCTCTTCGCTAATGACTGTATAAGCATAGAGGAGTTGAGGGAGATATGGAAGCCTGATAGCACTATAAAGAAGTGGAGCGATCTAAACCCAGCATATCCAGCACAGGAGATGAGGCTTTATGGCGCTGGTCCAGATTCTGGAACATTCGATTACTTTACTGAGTATGTTGTAGGCAAAGCAAGATCATCTAGAACAGACTACATACCAAGTGAGGATGATAACGTTCTGGTGCAGGGTGTAAGTGCAGATAGATATTCCCTAGGATACATACCGTTGGCATATGCTGAGCATGCGCAGGATAGGCTGAAGATACTGAAGGTATCAAAGGAGAAGAATGGCGAGTGTATATTCCCTGACAGCAAGAGCATAATACAGGGCAAGTATCCATTATCAAGACCATTGTTCATACACGTTAACTATGATAAGATGCAGAGCAGAGAAGAGTTGAAGGAGTTCGTGCTCTTCTATCTAAGCAATGCAAAGAGTGCTGTAGAGAAGGTAGGCTACATACCGCTAAGCGATATGTACTATAAGGATGCTATCAGACTGATCAATGAAGGCAGGTATACTCCAGATGATGACAAGACATTCGTGAGCATATATAAGGAAGGTCTATAGTAGCATTGATAGGATGAGGAAGATGGATGAGCGGATGAAGAAAGGTAATGGAGACTCTAGACCTCTTTTTTCAGGGAAGAATAACGATAATCTAACCGATGTTATGGTAAAATATTTGCTATTATCAGCAGCGTTGTTCACCATTCTCGCAATAATAATAATAGTGTACTCTCTAGCATCTGAATCGTTCAGTTTCTTCCTTCACATCCCTGCCCATGAGTTCCTCTTTGGTACGAGTTGGGCAGCATTCTTCGATGACAAGTCATTCGGTGTGCTACCACTGCTTGCAGGTACCATGTTAACAACAGCAATAGCACTCTCATTGGCTATACCAGTTGGGATAGGCTCAGCCATATTCCTAAGTGAGTATGCATCCTCATCACTAAGGCGTATAGTGAAGCCCATACTTGAGATGCTTGCTGGTATACCAACTGTTGTGTATGGTTACTTTGCACTATATTTCATAACACCAAACCTACAGTACTTCATACCAGACCTCTACACTTACAATGCTCTGGCAGCAGGTATTGCTATGGGTGTTATGATAATACCAACTATAGCATCCCTAAGCGAGGATGCATTCTATGCTGTACCTCAGAACCTTAAGGCTGCTGGATATGCTCTAGGCGCAAGGAAGAGTACAGTAGTGATGAGGATAGTCATACCATACACATTATCAGCCATAGTAGCAATAGTGATACTTGGTATGGGTAGAGCAATAGGTGAGACTATGATAGTGACTATAGCAGCAGGGTTGAAGCCAACACTAACCCTGAATCCATTTGAGAGTGTTATGACAATGACATCTGCGATAGCACAGGCAGCAACTGGGGATGCACCTAGAGGAACAATAGAGTATACATCGCTCTTTGCAATTGCACTCTACCTCTTCGCAATAGTTGCCATACTCAACCTGATCTCTAGCTACATAAAGAGGAGGTGGGAGATAAGGGTATGAATGTAAAGGAGAGGGATAAGAATGGTAGTAGCAATGGTAGTAGTAGCAGTAGTAGTAGTGGTATGCAGGTAATTGAAGTGGGAGAGAGTGTTGAGAAGGGTAGGATAAAAGGGAAGAGCAGATATACAATCATATCAGAGTATGGGCTTCAGACTTATCTGCTTATAGCAGTATGCGTAAGCGTTATGGTGCTTACAGTTCTGCTCGTTAATGTTGTACTGAACGGTGTAGAGAGATTCAGCCCTAACTTACTCTTCAATTATGCATCAAGCAATGTTAATGAGGCGGGGATGAGGGCAGCCATACTTGGCTCTTTGTACACAGTATCACTTGCCATAGCTATAACACTACCATTGGGCATAGCTACTGGACTGTACCTAAATGAGTATGGCAGAAGCAATGTTGTGAGCAGGGTGGTATATGCAACACTAACGAACCTTGCTGGTGTACCATCTGTTATATTTGGACTTGTTGCTCTAAGCTTCCTATCCTACAGTCTAGGTTTAGGTAGGTCCATAATAGTTGGCTCTATAGCATTAGCATTCCTCGTACTGCCTCTGATAACCGTAACTACCATAGAGAGCGCTAGGATGGTCCCATCAACACATAGGCTTGCTGCATACGCTCTAGGCGCAAGGAAGTATCAGGTTGTATTCAGGGTTGTTCTGCCTCAGATAATTCCTACGGCACTAACGAGTTCCATACTTGCATTGTCTAGAGCGATGGGGGAGGCTGCTCCCATCCTTGTTATAAGCGGGTTGATCTTTGTGCGTAGAGACCCCTCATCCATATTCGATGAGTTCACTGTGATGCCACTCCAGATATACAACTGGGTTAGCAGACCACAGCAGGCATTCATAGAGTTGTCTGCTGCTGGCATAATTGTACTACTCCTCATACTCTTAACACTCAATATCATTGCAATATATCTAAGGAATAGGCTCCAGAGGAGGGTTGTGGAATAAATCAGATGATGAGGTTCTAGGTAAAACGTAAATACTCTTCAAGCATATAATACAATGGTAGTAGGGAGGGTCGGGGTGCTAGCCGTGCCCCATACCCGAAACCGGCTAGATGCGGGGACCAGTAACCGTTGGGTAAATCCATGGGGTATGGATACCCGCTTACCCTGCTGGTATGAACCCACGCCACGATGGGTGGTCATAGATGGGCTCCCTGTCCGAAGGGATAGGGGTACCATCCGATCACCGAACCGGGTGAGGTCCGGGAGGGAGCAACCCTAAGGTGAGATGTCCACGCTGTCGTGTCTACGTGGGGGATCTGGCTGGGTCTGAGATGGGGTCTATGCTCTATGGTGGAACCAACGGGGCTACTACCATCCTCGTTGTTGTTATTGTACTGCATATTTATTACTAGTCTGTATGATACACAGTACATTTTTATACTTTAGATATGTAATAATATCATGAGTATGGATGAGAAGAGCGAGAAATTGAGTCTAAGTGATCATCTAGCAAGGTTATCTGAGCCAGCAAGGAACATGCTCATGGATCTAAGGGATTACGTACTCTCCCTACCAAGTGTTATAGAGGAGATTAGGCCTCACAGGATAGTCTACTCCAAGGGGTTCAACATGAGGATATTCATGGACATAGAACCTGCAATGAATATATTGGCAGTGAATGTAAAGACGGAGTCTAGGGCACCACCATCAAGGATACTCCTACGCTCGATAAACCAACTGCAGGATCTGTATGGTATGATAAGGAAGGCTTACGAGCATGCATGAACAACTATTTCATTTTTATTATCATCATCTCTCTTTAATCATAAATAGATCATCCACAACGCAATCAATCAGATTCTCTTTTGATGTACTCTATCTGTTTGATTGTTATGTGTTGAGTATTAAAGTGTGATATCATCTTGCATCAACATCATACCCAGCAGTATGGTACATACAATTATCAGTATGAGATGATGCTGTTACAATACCATATCTGGTATGTATCTAACCTACCTACGTACATATATACATACACACTTCTACTTTAGTAGAGAATATCAAATGAGTTGAACTCGCCCTTGTACTCTTCATATACTACATCCACATCATCCACTCTAGCACCGCTAGGTCCTATATGGCACCACTCTATAACTTGATGTACAGCATCCTCATCCCCCTCTAGCACAGCCTCAACCCTACCATCCTTCAAGTTCCTCACCCAGCCATGTACATTGTACCTTCTAGCAACGTTGCGCATATTCTGCCTAAAGTATACTCCTTGCACCTTCCCCCTCACATACACGTGCGCCCTTATCTTATTCAGACTCAAACCAGTTTATAGTAATGGTAAAATTATATATAAATTGCTGAAAGTATATCTCGATACTGATCGATACCATACCTACTTGTATTAAAATAAAAATAATAAAGTAACTATGATTTATTATAGTAGTAGCATATCTCCGCCTTCTTCTAGGAAGAGATGCTCTATTGTTGTGGGCTTCCTTACAAGTACTAGCCTCCCATCACTTCTCTTCATCAGTATAGGCGGTTTGGTCTGGCAGTGGAAGGGCATGTTGAAGACTATGGAGTATGCACCGACGTTGTAGAATATTATGTACCTGTTCTCCTTTGCATCGTTCAGCCTTGATGCCTTTGATATTGGGAAGATATCATAGGTATCGCATAACCTGCCTACTAGATGTGTCCTTGTAGCTGTATAATTACCACTACTATGATGATGACCATTACTGTTCTTTGTAACGTACTTGCTGTGATCACTGTTACAGTTACTGTAGTTGTTGTTATTATTATTACTGCTACTACTGCTATCGCTATCATCTTTGTCTGGAAGTACTTCTTGTGGATACTCCTGCTTGAGTAGTGCAGCATCAAGCAGTATATGATAGCCAGAGTCAACTATCAGGAACCTATCGTTGGTATACTCCTTTGTATTCACTATCCTAGATACAAGTATCGTTGACTCTGCAGTTAGATACCTCCCACTCTCTATGACTAGAGTGAAGTTACTGTTATGGTTATCAGCTATCCTGTTCAACCTCTCAACTATGCTGGATGCCATCTCTGCTGGTGTTGGAACATAATCTCCATAACTTACAGGTGTACCTCCACCTATGTCTATTGTGTTGAATGTGAAGTTAGGATAAAGCCTCTTCATGTTTGCTATGAATGCATCTAGCCTATCCAATGCATGTGTAAAGCATGTATAGTCAGTTATCTGTGAGCCTAGGTGGAAGTGGAAGCCCTCGAACTCAAGAGTATCATCCTGCAGCATCTTCTTTATCATGTTGGTTGCACTATCCCTAGCATTTGTATTGAATGGTACACCAAACTTGCCATGTCTATACGATGCCTTCACCTCAGCCTTCACTGCTATCTCTGGGTTTATCCTTATCATGGTCTTTGGCTTAACACCAAGCCTCTTTGCAGCACTCATCAGGTTAAGCAAGCCATTATAGGAACTTACAACCACCCTTCCCACACCAGCCTTCAGTACTTGGAGATACTCTTCCTCTTCCTCAGCAACACTTGTATATATCACAGCGCTTGGATCACCACTGCACCTTGTATAGAAGTAGAGTTCTCCTAGAGATGTAAGGTCGAACATTATAGCATCCTTCATGAATACTCTTATCACAGATGGGTTGAAGTTGGCCTTAACTGAATAGGCTATCTGGCTCTTGCCCTTGAAGCCCTTGTACGCATCTAGAAGTTCTCTAACCTTCCTATGTAGTGTCTCCTCATCTATTATGTAGAGAGGGGTACCGAACTTCTCTATTGCCTCATACAACTCATCCTCGCCCATGAATCTGTTTAGGTTCAGGTTTATCTCCTGCACCAATTGCAACTTGCTCTTATGTTCCCCCAACTCTTTGTTACTATACTCCAACTCTATTTATTTAAAAACATTTCTTTAATCTTCATCTCATAGCTAATATTTTTTAACAGCCTCCTAGGCATCATGCACGCTTCACCCTCCCTCTCCCAGTCTTCCTTGGCGCTATATGTCCAACCTTCCTGCCAGGGGGTGCATTCCTTGATACTGAAGTCTGTTTACCAGGATGTTGATGCCTCCCTCCACCATGTGGATGGAATGGCGTTGCCATCGCTACACCTCTAACTATTGGCCACTTCTTGCTCCTTGCCCTCATAGCATGCCACTTTGCTCCAGCCTTCAGGAATGGCTTCTCTAACCTTCCCCCTCCTGCTATACTCCCTATCATACCCCTACACTTTGCATCAAGGGTTATGAACCTACCAGATGGCATCCTTAGAGTTACAGTATTGCCAGAGTGTGAGAATACGATAGCTGAAGAGCCAGCGCTCCTTACAAGCTTACCACCATCACCAACGTTCCTCTCTACAAGGCATACAGTTGCACCATCTGGGATCTCACCAAGGTTCTTGACAGTAAGGGGTTGAGCCTTTGAGTTGAAGCGTATCTGTGCACCAACATGCATACCTTGTAAAGCAGGGATGTAGCAGTATCTTCCATCATCAAGCCTTATCCTTGCCAATGGTGCTGGCCTACCAGTCTCATGTACTATATCAACAACCTCACCAACATGCTCTTCGCCCTCTGGATACAATGGGTAGCCTACTGGGGCTATCTTGCCTATGCTATTCGCTTGGAACTGCTTCCCTCCCTTACCCCTTCTCTGAACAAGTATCCTCTTACCCATACCTCTCTTTCTTTACCATCTTGCTCATGCTATATGTATGTTTTCATGTTACCATCATAAAGTATAAAGATATAAGGAGAGGAGTAGATAAGTAATAGCATGAGTCAGAAGGTATTTACTCTGAAGGTGCTGGAGGCTTACACTAGGGATGTGGGGAGAGGGGTTGCAAGGATAGATTATGAGTCCATGGATTCCCTTGGCGCATCAACTGGTGATATAGTTGAGATAAAGGGTAAGAGGAGAACAGTTGCAAAGTGCCTTCCATTGTACCCATCTGATGAGGGCAAGGGTATAATAAGGATAGATGGGCTTGTAAGGAATAATGCAGGTGTTGCCATAGGCGATACTGTTATAGTCAGGAAGATAAAGGCATCCCCAGCAGAGAAGGTGATAGTTGCTCCATTGGAGGCTATACCACCAATAGATGAGCGCTACCTTGCTGATGCACTTGAGAGCATGCCATTGGTCAAGGGTGATAATGTTATGGTGCCATACTTTGGTGGAAGGTTAACCTTCCAGGTAGTAGCAGTGAACCCCGCAAATGCAGAAGCGGTTATAGTAACACAGAAGACTGTATTCCACATAGCAGAGAAGGGAGAGACGATAAGAGGTGTTCCAAAGGTAACCTATGAGGATATTGGAGGGCTCAAGGAGGAGATACAGAAGGTTAGGGAGATGATAGAACTACCCTTAAGACATCCAGAGATATTTGAGAAGTTGGGCATAGAGGCACCAAAGGGCATACTGCTCTATGGTCCCCCTGGTACTGGTAAGACACTCTTAGCAAAGGCTGTAGCAAATGAGAGCAATGCACACTTTATAAGCATCTCAGGTCCTGAGATAATGAGCAAGTTCTATGGTGAGTCTGAGGCAAGGCTTAGAGAGATATTCAAGGAGGCGAGGGAGAAGGCTCCCAGCATAATCTTCATAGATGAGATAGACTCCATTGCTCCAAAGAGGGAGGAGGTAACAGGAGAGGTTGAGAGGAGGGTAGTTAGTCAGCTGCTCTCGCTCATGGATGGGTTAGAGTCTAGAGGCAAGGTTATAGTCATAGCAGCAACCAATAGGCCTAACGCAATAGACCCAGCATTAAGAAGACCAGGCAGGTTCGATAGGGAGATAGAGATAAGGGTTCCAGACAAGAGGGCAAGGCTTGAGATACTCCAGATACATACAAGGAATATGCCACTTGCACCAGATGTAAACCTTGAGAAGATATCAAACATAACCCATGGTTTTGTAGGGGCAGATCTAGAGTATCTATGCAAGGAGGCAGCGATGAAGTGTTTGAGGAGAGTGCTCCCAGAGCTTAACCTTGAGGAGGAGAAGATACCTCCAGAGGTTCTTAACAAGTTGATAGTTACCATGGATGACTTTATGGAAGCATTGAAGGAGGTAACACCATCAGCAATGAGGGAAGTTTACATAGAGACGCCAGATGTGAAGTGGGGCGATATTGGAGGGTTGGAGGATGTGAAGAGACAGTTACAGGAGGCTGTAGAGTGGCCTCTCAAGTATCCAGATCTATACAAGAAGTTAGGGCATAACATGCCCAAGGGTATACTATTGCATGGTCCATCTGGTACTGGCAAGACGATGCTTGCAAAGGCAGTAGCAACTGAGAGCGAGGCGAACTTCATAAGCGTTAGAGGTCCAGAACTGCTCAGCAAGTGGGTTGGTGAGAGCGAGAGAGGTGTAAGGGAAGTCTTCAGGAGGGCAAGGCAGGCTGCTCCATGTGTGATCTTCTTCGATGAGGTAGACTCACTTGCACCAATAAGAGGCATGGGAGGGGATAGCATGGTTACTGAGAGAGTTGTGAGCCAGTTGCTGACTGAGATGGATGGCATACAATCACTGCAAGGTGTGGTAGTATTGGCAGCAACCAACAGGATAGATATGATGGACCCAGCACTCTTGAGACCAGGAAGGTTCGATAAGCTGATATACGTGCCTATGCCAGACAAGTATGCAAGGCTTAAGATACTAGAGATACATGTTAAAAACAAGCCATTGGCTCCAGATGTTAATCTGGAGAAGATAGCAGAGATGACTGAGGACTTTAGTGGTGCAGATGTTGCAGCAGTAGCCAATACAGCAGTATCATTAGTGTTGCATGAGTACCTTGTCAAGTATCCAAACCCAGAGGAGGCAGCAAAGCATGTTGAAGAGGCTTACATATACCAGAGGCACTTCGAGGAGGCTGTTAAGAAGGTCAGGCAGCAGAAGGAGGGCAAGCCAGGCGAGAAGGTTACAGTGCCATATTATAGATGATATAAATCATTATATGCCTATTTTATAATATACCAATAGTACCTGTTGGTCTATACAACGATATGATGATGGTGCTATAGGTAATTAATAGATGAATGAATGAATGATTTTAATACTCCTGCTACGAGCTACGAATCATGAAGTATAGGGGCAACGCATACAGACTCCTAGAGTCTTACGATGTGAAGGTAGGGGACAGGATAGTAGTTAAGACTAGAGATAACGAGTATAGGGGCATACTCATGCCTAGATATGAACTTGCTGATGATCTGCATCTGGTCATAAAGTTGAGGAATGGCTACAATGTAGGGATAAGCGTAGATGAGATATTGAGTATATTGTTGGAAGAGAGGGCAAGGGAGAAGGATAGAGAGGAAGTAGTGATAGGAGGAAGAGAGAAGAAGGAGAAGGAGGAGGAGAGAGATGGATCGGTATCTGTAGAGCACAATGCTACAAGGCTAGCGATGATAAGTACTGGAGGCACTATAGCAAGCAGGATAGACTATAGAACTGGAGGAGTAAGGGCAGCACTCACAGCAGAGGAACTGTACAGTATAGTCCCAGAACTATCTAGCATAGCAGCAATAGATGCAGAGGTACTCATGCAGGAGTATAGCGAGAACCTTACACCAATGCACTGGAGCATCATAGCAGAGAGGGTTGGAGAGAAGATATACGAGGGGTATGATGGGATAGTGATAGCACATGGTACAGATACAATGCACTACACATCATCAGCGTTAAGCTTTGCACTCCAGAATCTGCCAGTGCCAGTTGTTCTTGTAGGGGCACAGAGATCATCGGATAGACCATCGTCAGATGCTGCAGCCAACCTCATAGGAGCTTCACTCTTTGCTGCAAATGCTGATGCATCTGGTGTATTCATTGTCATGCATAATGGCAAGAGTGATGATAGGATAGCAGTACATATAGGTACCAGGGTTAGGAAGAACCATACAAGCAGTAGGGATGCGTTCAAGTCTATAGATACTGAGCCTATAGCACTGGTTGATGTTGATAGTAGCAGGATAGATATGATGCTTGAATTGAACGTTAGAAGAAGAAGGGATAAGGCTAGGAGACCAATAGTTAGGACAAGGTTCAATGAGCATGTAGCACTGATCAAGTTCTATCCTGGATTAGATCCAAGCATGATAGAGCATCTTATCAGCAAGGGTTACAGGGGTTTGGTGTTAGAGGGAACAGGGTTAGGGCATGTAAGTAAGGGATGCTTCAATGCTATAAGGGATGCTATAGACTCCAACATGCTTGTATGTATGACATCACAGTGCATATGGGGTAGGCTGAGGATGACTGTGTATGAGACTGGTAGAGATCTGTTGAGTATGGGAGTTGTTCCATTGGATATGCTCCCTGAGACAGCACTTGTAAAGGTTATGTGGGTACTAGCAAACTCTAGCAGTATGGATGAGGCAAAGTCCATGCTATTGAGCAACATGGCTATGGAGTTCAAGTAAGTAAGGATTAAATTAATAGATAGAGAGAATCGCATCGTGACCAACTCACCTCCATCACCATCAAGATCATTAACTCTAGATCCTCATGCTATAGGACTCAAGGTTGGGTTTGAGATACATCAGCAGTTGGCAACCAAGAGCAAGCTCTTCTGCTCATGCAGATGCAGTTCCAATGAAGGTAGTGACGATGATAATAAGAAGGATGAGAGTTACGATCTTGAGTTCCTCAGGAGGTTGAGGCCTACCCATAGCGAGCTTGGCGAGTACGATCCAGCAGCACTCTTTGAGTTCAGGAAGGGCAAAGTGATGAGGTATCTAGCAAGGAAGGGTACATCATGCCTTGTTGAGATGGATGAGGAACCTCCACACGATCTTAACAGGGAAGCGTTAGAGACTGCTGTAATAATAGCACTTGCACTCAATGCAGATGTTGTTGATGAGGTGCATGTCATGCGTAAGATAGTCATAGATGGCTCAAATACAACAGGGTTCCAGAGAACAATGCTGATTGCAACTGGAGGATCCCTGCATGTTAAGTTCAAGGATGGTGAGAGGGAGGTTAAGGTACAGAGTATATGCCTAGAGGAGGATGCTGCTAGGCTTGTAGGCGATGATTCACGTGTGAGGACATACGCTCTAGACAGGCTAGGCATACCACTTGTAGAGATAGCACTGGAGCCAGTAACTGGTACACCAGAAGAGATAACCAACGTTGCATTGACCCTTGGCAGGCTACTTAGAGCAACGAGGAGGGTGGCTAGAGGGTTAGGTAGCATAAGGCAGGATGTTAACGTATCTATAGAGGGCGGGGGTGTGGTAGAGGTCAAGGGTGTGCAGAAGCTAGATCAGCTCAAGAAGGTTATAGAGTATGAGATGAAGAGGCAGCATGGGTTGAAGATCATAGCAGAGAGGCTTAGAGGTATGAACCTTAACAGCATAGATGAGTCTAGAGTAGTAGTAGATGTGAGCAAGTTATTCAGCAGCACAGCATCCAAGGTTATAAAGAGTGTGCTTGATGGTAAGCATTCTGGTGTGGTGAAGGCATTGGTACTCAAGGGTTTTGCAGGCATACTTGCATATGAACCATATGAGGGTATAAGGCTTGGTAGAGAACTCAGTGAACTTGTCAGGTTCTATGGACTTGGGGGTATCTTTCACTCAGACGAGTTACCAGCATATGGGATAAGTAGGGATGAGGTAGATGCTGTGAGGAGGGAACTCATGCTAGATAGCAACAGCGATGCGTTCATACTACTTGCTGGGAGGGAGGAGAGTGTTACTAGTGCAATGCATGCTATAATTGAACGGTTAAGACAGGTATCAGTGTCAGGTGTACCAGCAGAGACTAGGGCAGCAACACAGGATGGTAGAACAGTGTACAGTAGACCTAGACCTGGAGCAGCAAGGATGTATCCTGAGACTGATATACCACCAATAGTTATAGATGATGGGATGCTCTCCAGATTAATGGATAAAGTACCAAGATCATGGGATGAGTATGTTGATGAGTTGAGCAAGAGGTATGGTATAAACAGGGTCCTTGCAGAGAAGTTACTAGACTCTGAGTATCTAGATCTCTTTGAGCGTATAGCAGGATCAACAAGCATACAGGCGAGCTTCATAGCATCAACCCTTACAGAGACCATAGTCAGTCTTGAGAGGCAAGGCTTGGATGCATCTAGACTTAAGGATGAGCATATAGAGGATGCATTTGTAAGGATAGCAAGGGGAGAGATCGCAAAGGAGTCTATAGCAAGCATATTCGAGGTTATGATGCAGGGCAGAGCAGACAGCGTAGAGAAGGCTATAGATATGCTAGGGCTCAAGGCTATAAGTGAAGAGGAGCTCTCAAGTACGCTGGATAGGATAATAAGTGAGAATTATAGCATGGTGGAGTCTAAGGGTGAGAAAGTCCTAGGTATACTCATGGGTATAGCAATGAAGAGGTTGAGGGGGAGAGTAGATGGCAGCAAGGTTAATGCAATGCTTAAGAGTAGAATAGAGGAGATAACTAGAAAGAAGGAACCTCTTCACGAGAAGTAGGGTTATTTTTAACAGTATATATAAAGGTAGTGTGTATGTACCACATACTTACTAATCCTTTTTACACGATATGTGCAATAACCACGTATGATGGCGAAGAATGGTGAGGCAACGCAGGCTGATCATGGTAAGAACATACACGACGATGTAGAGACTTTAAGGAAGAGGCTAGCATGGGATGCATTACAGGGGGCATTATCCATGCTTGGAGAGAGTTCCATGAAGGCAGTGATGCACCATCTCAGCAAGAGGGGAGTTAATATCAATAGCATAAATATCAAGGAGTTAGATCACGTGCTATACTCATTGTTTGGCGATGGTGCAAATGTTATAATCAATGAGATGTGTAAGAGGTTGGAGAAGGAGTATCTCAGACTTGGTTTAGATATAGGCAATGATACCAGTGCAACTATGAAGGAGAGGATGATCAGGCTGATGCGCCAGTAATGTAACAAAAGTATGGATAGATGGATAGATACAGTAGATGATGGTCAATCAACAGATTGGCAAGTTAAGCATCTATAGACCAATAAAAAAAAGTTTTATATCGCTTTAGAGTGTTTGATACGTGTCCTTAGTCAAGATAAGGGTAAAGGCAGGTACAAATGAGGTGGAGATAGAATCACCAATAGATTCATTACCGCAAGTTATAGATGCAATACCATCGATACTCAGCAAGATTCACCAGTATGGAGAGGGTTATAGCATGCAAGGTAATCAGAAAGATCATGATGATTTGTATCCTGCTAATCACTCAGATGCCATGGGTTCTGTATATACACAGCAGGTGAATATGCTTAGTATACCAGAGATAAAGATAGAGAAGGATGACTCTCTAAGCGATATAATAGTTAAGGTATTCAGAACTGAGTGGGGGAGGCAGACTAGGAGACTTGCCGATGTTAAGAACGTACTAGAGCATTATGGTCTATCCTACCCAAAGCAGTCTGTTGCAGTTACACTCCTTAGGTTGGCACAGAATGGGAGGCTTAGGAGATTCAAGGGCTCAGATAATGAGTTCGTTTATACAGCATCTACTGAATTACTTGCAGGTGTTGGTGGAGATGGTAGCACGAATAGTTAGGTTGTGGATGGAAGATGTAGAGGAAGAGAAAGAGGCTTATGATGTTGTATGTATAAAGGTGATCTAGATGGAGAGTACTGAGGAGGAGGGGGAGAGGTTGGAGGTTACAGTAGTTGTTACTATAAAGGATACAAGCGTTGAGTTCAGAGGCACTCCAGAGGCTGTACTTGATTCACTTCATAGGTTCCTTGAGAGAGAGATACCCAACCTAGATCTGGCAAGTAGGATCTCCCTGAACTACTCACTACCCCAACTCATGGAGATGTTCGCTCAATATATAAGACTGACACCTGAAGGCCCTAGAGTTATAAACGATACTGGTAAGAGGTTGAGTGATAAGGAGGTTATAGCACTCCAATTAGTAGCATATAAGATGATGTTTGATCTGAGGAGGTTCAGTACTCCAAGCATGACTCTACAAGAGATACAGACTATAACAGGACTCAAGCCCAAGTCAGTGAGTTCTAGGTTAAGCGAACTTGTCAAGGCTGGGTATGTTGAGAAGGAGGTAGGTGAGCAAGGGGCAAGGTACAGGATAACAACTCAAGGTATACACTGGTTGAGCAGTACACTAGCAAGTAAGAGATGATAACTAATAACTAACTACTGATCATTACTATAGGATAGGATCAGTTCCTCCTCTTCATATAATATCATCACTTCATTACATCAATCAACCGTGGGGAGGAGGTCTCTTCTGCACATATCTATAGGTTCTAGCACTTCCTATTCTGCTCAATATACCCTCCCTTACTAGATCTGTTAATGCATGTGATACAGCAGTCCTATCGTAGTTATATCCCAACCTTGCAAGTTCCTCGTGTACTTCCCCAAGGTTACGTTCGGTTATAAACCAACCCTCCTGCCATAACTTCTCTATCAAACCTTTACATGTTGAACCCTTACTAACCATCACCATCGTCATCCTGCTTTCCCTAACCGCAGGTGCTTCCCTGCTATCTACCATCTTTGCTACCCCCTCTTTACCTATTGCTATGCCTGAACCTGAACCAGTGCCTGATGCATCTACACCATCTGTATTGATCCCAGTACCCATGCCAGCAAGCACACTCTCTACCACCTGTCTAACCCTATCCTCCCTGCATGTTATCTCTACCTCCCATGTACCTCTCTTCAGCCTTACCTTCACCATGCTAGGCTCGGTAGCATTCTCATATTGTTCATGTTGAACATCTTGCGCAACATTTATAGGCCCCATACCCTATATTGTTGAACAAGATGAAGACACAATTAAACCTTCCTGTCATAGCCGATCTTAGCGGTGTGATGGATGTTATAGGTAAGCGTCTTGATGGTCTCATACCATCCAGGATGGATATGTTGAATGGCAAACAGGTTCTATTCACTAACGATAGAGTGTTAAAGCCTTTAGGAGGTTGGGATGTAACCCTTGCTTATAGAGATATTCCAGTACATAGATTGGAACGTGTAGATATCCCAGCATATGTGGTTGCAGTGGACTCTAGTTGCATACTAATAGGCGATACTATTGATGGTTCGATATACTCTGCAAAGAGTAGTATAGCATTATCATGTAATGGTAAGCCTCTAACACATGCCCTGATAGGACCTCTGCTATTCTACATCCAGCATGAGTATGGTGATGAGATCGGGGGTATGGGCATGGAGGATGTGAAGAGGATGATAAGGGTGAGGCTTGAGCGCCTGATCCAGCATGAACTTGCAAGTTCGTTGAGAGGGATCATACTACTTGTAGATGGATCCTTGAGGCACTCTATACATGAATACCTATACACCATCCATAAGATAGAGGATATATGTAGAGTTAACAACAACATACTTGTAGGGTTAAGCAAGAGTACTAGGCTCAGATACCTCGATGGTATGATATCACTCCTAAGCAGGGAAGGATATCCATGCTACGCAGATGTTACAGCGCTGGTAGAGAAGGTATGCCATGGTAAGAAGAGAGACAGCAAGGATCATGGCTCATGTTGTGATGGAGATGATGGACATGATTGTAGTAGTAGTACTGATGCTAGAAGAAGAGGGAGCATGAGTAAGGTGTATTCATTACTAGCAAGACTTACAGCCAATGGGTTAGTCTTCAGGGTTGATCTTCTTGATGATCCACAAAGATCGCTAGGCATATTGATGGCAAATGATGCATTCCATAACGGTTACCCAGAGTCTCTAAGGATTGCACACCATACATCTGTATTCACACATACAGATCTGCTATGCATAAAGGGCTTCATGAAGAGCAGGTTCAATATAAGGGAGGTTGATGGGGATGATATTAGAAGGATACTCTTGGGCAGGATATAGTAGATGGTGATGATAGTAATATGATGGTTGATTGAGGTGGGGCTATGAGGATAATAAGCAAGGAACGTGATGAGATAATACTACTTGCATTACATAGTGAAGAGATAGGCAAGGGAGATTACCTCCTCATAGAGGATGTAGATAGTAGAAGAGGGCTACTTGTTCAGGTGTATGATGAGGAGTACCATAACACACAGTCGCTCCTTGAGGATATGATAAGGGATGAGGTTGTTAATGCAGCAAGCAAATGCAACTCATACGATCCGTTGGAGATAGGGGATATAGCAAGGATAGTAAGGGATGCCAGACTCTTAAGATGCAAGATAAGGGCAGGTGTAGAGGATGATAGATTAGGCCATGCGGTATCATGGTTACCATCTAGGGTTAGCTCAAGGATAAGGAGGGTAGATATACTCGAGTTGAACTCGTTCATGCATGGAGGAGGAAGGGAAGGGATGATTACAACAACAGATAACCCTAAGGTACACCCCATAAAGATAGGATATGGCAAGGATGGTGAGTCTATAACCATATATGCTGAAGATCTGGATGGCAAGTTGAACCTTATAACTGGCAAGAAGGGTTCAGGCAAGTCCCATCTAGCAAAGAGCATAGTGAAGAGCCTAGCAGAGTATGGCGCATACATATTCATACTAGATCTCAACAACGAGTATCTAGGCTTGGCATGGAGGCATGATGGGGGGAAGAGCAGTATAGGTGATAAAGTGCTATTCCTTGAGCCTGGAAGGGGTCTGAGGTTTACCCTAGACTACTTGGGCAAGGGACCAATAGCCAACATGCTCAAGTATGCTCTGGATATACCAGCAGCATCGCTTAGGGAGTTCTTCAGAATCTGGGATGCTCTAGCATCAAGGAATAGGCTCAGTATATCAAGCCTTATAGAGTCTGTAGCTAGCTGGAGAAGTAATGAACTAGTGAAGGACGCTCTAGCATCTAGACTCCATATGATGCTTGCATCAGGGCTCTTTACAGATGGTAATAGCTTAAGGGTAGAGGATATCATAAGGGAGAGGTCTAATGGTGCAATAGTGATAATAGGCATGGGCAAGGCTACTCCAGTAGTTAGAAGGATGACTGTAGAACTGTTACTGAGCAAGCTTGTTGAACTACTTGAGCAGGGCAAGATACCGCCGATATTCCTCTTTGCTGAGGAGGCGCATCTATACCTTAGAGATACCTACTGGGAGGATATAGTGACTAGGATGAGGCACTTTGGCATATTCACAACATTCATAACCAACCAGCCAGATGCCATAAGTGATAGCATATACAGGCAGTTGGATAACATATTCCTCTTCAACTTCACCAACGAGAATGATCTGGAGAAGATAGCAAGGGCATCCATGGTTGATGCAGAGTCTGTAAAGTCGATAGTTAGAACCCTGCCAGTAAAGCACTGCATGGTCATAGGGAGCGTTGTGAACAACCTTCCTCTGGTGATAATGACTGCACAGCCAGAGGTGCTAATGCTTGGAGAGACCAAGAGGTTCTTCATCAATAACAAGAGAATCAGTACATAATCCTATAATAAATAATAGAATGAAGAGGGATGGAGCCCCTTATAGAGCCCCTTGCCCTCTCTTCTTGCTTCCTATATCAACTACCTCTTCCACATTTGTTATGAATATCTTGCCATCTCCAGGAGAACCAGTACTTGCAGCACCAAGTATAGCATTAACTACATCATCCACCTTAGAGTCATCAACAACCGTTATTAGTGTTGTCCTTGCATGGAACTCTGGTATGTAGTACATGGTACCTCTAGCCCCTGCTATAGCCTCCCTCTTCCCTGCTCCTCTACCCTTGCTATCTATAACTGTTACACCTCCAACTCCTACCTTCTTCAGCGCCTCATTCACTGCAGTAAGCCTCTCTGTTGGTATTACCGCTTCTATCCTCTTCATCCTATAAGATATTAGGCATATAATGATATAAGATTTTCCAACCCAGATATATCATAATCTTACTCTTTGATTATATCATCTGGCCTATCCTATAAGCACTATGTTGATACAGTCTAGGAAGAAATCTTTTTAATCTTGCTTATACGAACATAGCGCATGTTCAGAAGGCTTGATGCTGTGATACTCTTCACTAGCGATATTAAGCGTGCAGTGGAGTTCTACAGGGATGATCTCGGACTGCCTCTACAGAATGCTACAAAGGATACTGCAGAGTTCTTTGCCTCTGGCACACGGATAGTCATCAAGGGCAATAGCAAGGTTGAGCAGGGTACTACTAATGCTGCTACTGCTACCCCTAGACCTGGGATACTTTTAGGCTTCACCATCCAGAGTATAGATGAGTTATGTGAGTTGCTCAAGAAGAAGGGCGTAAGGTTCCTGAAGGAGCCACGGGATGAGGCATTTGGAAGGCATGCAATCATCCTTGACCCAGATGATCACATGATATCTTTAGCACAAATAAAGGGTGCGGTTCAAGAGGAGTTCGACCTTCTAGGTGCTATAGGTACTGAGTAAATAGATTGAAGTAATAACTATAAAGCATAATACACGATCAAGCATAATACACGATCTTTTCTTATGGCTGTAAACATACTCTGTCCTATATGCAAAGAACATGTCAACTACTTACAATTGCAGACTGACGAGCCCAGATACGTCAATAACCATCCATTAGGCAAGTGGGTTATGTGAAGGCAGAATGGAAGTCATATCTTCTTGAGTAGAGCCAGTAGAGAAGAGAAGGAATCAAGAGGTATAGCAATAACTACTACTAGTAGTTATGGCGATGATATTAATGCTAGCAGTAATTATCAAGTATGTCCAGTCTGCGGTGATAAGAACAAGGCAAGTGTACCAAAGGGGATAAAGGTCAAATGCATGAGAGTATAGCCAGATGGATGGTAGGGTATGTCCAACACCAGAGTACTCGGCTTGTAGATGTTCTTCCATGCTTCCTCAACCACATAGATGTTGTCATAGTTGTAAGGCAATGCATGCTACTGCTATAACACTACTAATTCATTTTAACTACAAACTCTAAGATTTTTATTTTAGAGCATCTACCTAATATCTATGTCATGTAAGCCAGTGATAGTAAGCATGGAAGTTACGGATGAACCAGATGGTATAGTTATAATAATACAACCATCGAAGCGTGAGGCTGGAAAGATCTCTGTATGGCTCAAGGATTACAAGTTCGGAGATCTCTCTATGGATGAGGTTACCAGATTCGTTGCAGAGCAACTTACCACTCTACTGAAGAGGGCTGGGTATGAGGCGAAGAGAGTTCCAAAGGTTGGGGATACCGTTACCTTCAAGCATGATATGCCAGATGTGAGTGCTGGTGCAAAGGGAGTAATAGTTGATATAGAACCAGATAGACCTTATGCTTACCTTATAAAGGTTGGTGATATTGAGGTATTTGCTAGACTAGAGGATTTTGAATTGACATGATGCTATGAAAAGGCAGTTAATAGTTAATAACAGCGATGATCAAGGAGAAGGGTAAGATAGTTAAGTAGGATGGTGCTATCACTGCTTGGCATGCAAGAGGGTCTAGAGTTCGTAGTTAGATCAATAACAGATAATGGTAGTCTCCTAACCCTCCTACTCCAGCAGGAGATAAGGACGGAGCCAGTAGATCAGGCTGAGATGCTCAAGCAGAGAATAGATAGTATAAAGGAGTTGGATGAGGATACGAAGGAGGTTATGAAGAAGATAATCCCTGCAATAATACCATTCCAGCAGGTTCACCATGTGGCATACTCTCCAATACAGATGAGTATAACAATAACAAGGCATGTATATGAGAGGATAGGGAGTCCTAAAGTTGGTGATATCCTGATAGTTACAATACAGAAGGCATGAGCGTTATCTCCATCATAACCATCCATTCCATATAATAAACTATGGTTATGTAATATGGTATATAGATGAGCTAACTGACTAGTGAGTATAGCAGTAGTAATAGTAGTAGTTGTTATATCTGAGCCCAATTATAGATAATTATGCATGAGGATGAGCGTGAAGATGAACTCTCTCTACTCATCAAGGTATGCAGTAGATATGCTCCCAGTAGGATGCTCTCATTCAACATAGCACATATTATAGTTGCACTACAGTTGATGGGTAGGCTCGAGAGAGTAAGCAGGGCTATGCTGATGAGGGAACTTATGCTTGGGGAAGGTTCTACTAAGACCATGATAAAGCATATGAAGATGTATGGCTTACTAGAGAGTAGCAGAAGAGGCACGATGTTAAGCAAGAAGGGCAAGGAACTATACTCTAGCATATCCAGAATTATAGTTGCAGAGGCTAGCATACCAAAGTGCTCCATAGCAGTAGGAGAGTTCAACTACGCTGTGAGGATCAAGGGTATAGCAAATGCAATAAGGTCTGGTGTGGAGCAGAGGGATGCTGCGATCAAGGTTGGTGCAGTTGGTGCCACAACCCTAGTATACAAGGGCTTTAGGTTCGTGATGCCTGGGAGTAGTAATAGCGTGTATGTAAGGGAGCAAGGTGTGATGGATTCGCTTCAGAGCCTTATGCCAGAAGAGGAGGATGTTATAATAATAGGGAGCGCATCTAGCATGAAGATAGCAGAACTGGCAGCAAAGTATGCTGCATTTACAACACTGGTCAACATGCTACATCACCATCGTCATCACTGTTATTATAACAATCATGAACATGATCGATCTATATGAGCATGGCAAGGATACTTCTCTTCCTCGATCTTACATGGGGGCAGAGTTACATATACGGCAAGGCTATGCATAGGAATAAGGTTTATGCTATAAACATACAGTATGGGAGGAAGGCACTAATGCTCCCAGAAGAGTTGCTCTACCCTGATTCTAGAGAGGTCATCATCCATCTCTACACAGACTCGGGTAAGAGGATAACTGCAACATATAGTGCTCAGGTTAGCAGGAATGATATGATCGAGGTATATGATGAGGATATAACTAATGCAATAGCAAAGGAGTTGCCAGTTGAGATGCTCATAGAGTTTAACTGAGTATCTTTGCTATAGACTGCTCATATGGTGGCTCAAGCACACCCTTCTCTGTTACTATTGCTGTTATGAGTGTTGGAGGGGTAACATCGAATGCTGGGTTGAATACCCTTATGCCCTTTGGTGCTATCCTCTTCCCTGCTACCTTAACAACCTCATCGTATGCCCTCTCCTCTATTATAACATCCTCAACCCTGCTCTTCAGATCAAAACTGGAGAGGGGTGCAGCAACGTAGAATGGGATCTTATGCTCCTTAGCAAGTATGGCAAGTTGATAAGTGCCTATCTTGTTGAATACATGCCCATCCCTAAGCACTCTATCAGCCCCAACTATAACCTTGTCTATCATCCCTCTAGCCATGAGTAATGCTATAGAGGTATCTGGAGCAATGCTAACATCTATCCCATCATGCTTGAGTTCAAATGCAGTTAGTCTTGCTCCCTGCATAACTGGCCTAGTCTCTGTTGCTATAACGCTTACCCTCTTACCCTTCTCCCTTGCTGCTCTTATTACTCCCACTGCAGTACCATAGCCTACAGTTGCAAGTGCACCA
>JACAFJ010000014.1 GCA_013538675.1 Candidatus Nitrosocaldus tengchongensis | reverse complement strand
TCTAACTATGAAGAAAGTAACTTCAGATGGGGTAGAAATAGTCTACGATGATCTTGGCAAGGGAGAACCTACACTACTATTTATGCCTGGCTGGTGCTCTGATCGAAGAGTGTTTCAGGATCTAATACTACGCTTTACTATGCGTCGCCACACGCTTGCCTTAGACTGGCGTGGTCATGGCGAGTCAGGATCATCTAAAGATGATTTTGGTAATGATGCTCTAGTATCAGATGCTTTGGCTGTAATAGAAGCCAGCAAGGCAAGACAGGTTATTCCAGTTGCACTTGCGCATGCTGGATGGATTGCTATTGAGTTACGACGTAGGTTAGGAGCACTTATTCCAAAACTTGTCCTGGTTGATTGGATACTTACTGAACCACCTCAACAGTTCCTTGAAGCCCTGAAAGGAATGCAAGATCCATATAGATGGCAGGAGACCGTAGAGGCTATATTCTCACAGTGGCTGCATGGTGTTGATAATCCTAGATTGATAAATTTTGTGCATCAAGTGATGGGATCATATAGTTTTGATATGTGGGCTAGAGCAGCACGGGAGATTAGTAGAGCATATGCAAAGGCAGGAAGTCCTTTCCATGCTCTTTCCTTGTTGAGACCGCCTGTATCTGTGTTGCATATTTATGCACAATCACCTGTTCCTGATTATCTAACCATTCAACAGGAGTTTGCATCTTCACACCCTTGGTTCAGTGTATACAGGTTAAAAGCATATAGCCACTTCCCTATGTTTGAGGTGCCTGATGAAATGGTAACTGTTATAGAGCAATTCATAGGGCAGCATTGAGATACTTATTGAGAGGTGCGGGGGGTGGGATTTGAACCCACGAACCCCTAAGGGACCAGAGCCTCAGTCTGGCGCCTTTGACCATGCTTGGCGACCCCCGCATATGAGTATGAAATACTTTTTATATCCTTCAATTAAAGCATATGCATGCTGATTCCAGTAAGATGCTTTACATGCGGTAACCTAATAGCTGATAAGTACAATATATACGTAAACAGGGTAAGGATGGGCGAGAAGCCTGCCAGTGTTCTCGATGATATGGGTATAAAGAGGTACTGCTGTAGGAGGATGTTCCTAAGCACTGTAGAGACCATAAACCAGCTCCTTCCTTACTATGAGGTATTGATGAGGAAGAAAGAAGAGATGGAGAGTAGTTGACCTCTGCTAGAGAGGTGCTAATATGCAAGAAGCAACTACAATAACAGCCATAAAGGCTAGACTCTGCTACAACAGTAGAGGACAGGAGAGTATAGAGGTTGATGTCATCACCAATGAAAGGTATCTAGGTAGGGCATCTGCACCATCTGGTGCAAGCAAAGGCAGGTATGAAGCCATAGCCTTCCCAAACAATAGTGTAGAGGATGCATTGAAGATATTCAATGAGAACAAGAACAGGTTCATAGGCGTAGATGCCTCAGACACAAAGGCTATATACGATGTCTTGAGGAGTATAGATGATACACCAAATTACTCCATCGTTGGAGGTTCAGTTGCATATGCTGTGAGTATTGCTGCTATAGACTCTGCATCCAAAGCATTAGATGAGCCCATCTTCAGGTTAATCAGCATAGATAAGAGAAAGGATAAGAAGGAGTATAGGCTCCCATACCCCCTAGGCAATGTGCTTGGTGGAGGAGCCCATGCAGGCCCAAGTACACCAGATATACAGGAGTATCTGGTAGTGCCCATAGGTGCAAAGAGCATCGTAGAGGCTGTTAGGATGAATGTTAGAGTACATAGAGTGCTTAGGGATGTACTAGAGAGGAAGGATAGGTACTTCACATATGGAAGGGGGGATGAGGGTGCATGGGCTCCTAGAGCATCCAACATGGAGGCGTTAGAGGATGTTGAACAGGCATGCATAGAGGCTGGATATACAATAGGGAGTGATGTAGCATTAGGACTTGATCTTGCATCCTCATCACTCTGGGATGGTAATGGTTATGCATATGCAAGGTATGGCAAGAGATTGAGCAGGGAGGAGCAGATAGAGTTCGTTAGTAACCTCATAAGGGATTACAGACTCATCTATGTTGAGGATCCATTGCATGAGGAGGACTTCTCTGGCATGGCAGAGCTCACAAAGAGGTTCAACGATGTTTACATTACTGGTGATGATCTGCTGGTTACAAATACATCTAGGCTTAGAACTGCAGTAGAGTATAGAGCATGCAATGCAGCGATACTCAAGGTTAATCAGGCTGGTAGCCTATATGAGGCGTTGCTCTTTGCTAGAGAAGCAGATAGGCATGGCATAAGGTTGATAACATCGCATAGATCAGGTGAGAGTACAGATGCCCATATAGCACATATCGCTATTACAACAGGCTCAAAGATGATCAAGGCTGGGGTTGTTGGAGGAGAGAGAATTGCAAAGATCAACGAACTTATCAGGATGGAAGAGCTTGATATCATAGATGGTATGGTTGCAATAGCCTAGTAGAGCAGACCCAAGCTTAAAATTATACACTGCTAATGCATAGTGCATGAGCATGATAGAGAACATAGATAAACTGATACTCTCTACAGGTATAAGGATAGGCACGAACGTTAAGACAAAGTACATGGAGCAGTTCATAGCAAAGGCCAATGAGGGAGTGTACATGCTTGATATGAGCAAGACCCTTGAGCGTATAGATGCAGCTGCATCATTCATAAGCAGATCGCTACCAAAGGTTGTTGTATGCTCAACCAAGGATAACGCCAAGACAGCAGTATTCAAGTTCTGTGAACTCACTGGTGCAACACCCATGATAGGCAGGTTCATGCCTGGTACATTAACAAACCCATTCCTCTCAATGTATATAGAGCCTGAGGTTGTTCTTGTTAGTGATCCCCAAGCAGATCTACAGGCTGTAATAGAGGCTACAAATGCTGGTGTACCAGTTATAGCAATAGCAAACACTGATAACTTTGCAAGCAATGTAGATCTTATAATACCAGCAAACAATAGAGGGAGGAGGGCTATAGCAGCCGTGTACTGGTTACTTACCCTAGAGGTACTGAGCAAGAAGGGATTGATAGAGCAGAGGCAGTTCGATACATTCATCTACAAGGGTAGTATATATAAGGTTGATGACTTTGAGACGAAACTCGAAGAAGAGGGTGCAGAGGAGCAAGGCTGATCATCATCATAATAATAATGATGATGGCTGTTATGAATGTAGAGTTAAGATCAAGGTTGATGATGATATCAATGATGTCTAGGATGAGGGTGGGTAATTGTGAGGGTAAGGAGATCTGTTGTTGCTGGTATCTTCTATCCAGCAGAGAAGGATAGGCTCTTGGATGCTATAGAGGAGTGCTTCAAACATCCATTGGGACCAATGGGAGAGAATACAAAGAGGGTTGGTACTCAACCTAGTGAAGAGAGCAAGGCTGATGGTAAGAATATCATAGCAATGATATGCCCCCATGCAGCATACATGTACTCTGGAGTAGTTGCTGCCCACTCTTATCACGCAGCATCCCTGCTCAAACCCAGGCCAGACCTGATCATAATGCTAGGTCCAAACCATTATGGGCTTGGTAGTGCTGTAGCAACCATGGTTGACTGCTACTGGGAGACCCCTCTAGGCAGTGTGCAAGTGAATAGTGATGAGGCAAGGAGGCTTGTCAGGTTATCAGGTATACTGGATATAGATGATTATGCCCATAGCAGGGATCACTGCCTTGAGGTACAGTTGCCCATGCTCCAGTACATATACAAGCATCAGTTCAGCATCATACCAATAGTGCTATGGATGCAGGATAAGGATACAGCAAGTGATCTAGGCAATGCTATAGCAGAGTTGATAGAGTCAGGCAATATGGATGTGCTCCTTATAGCATCATCTGATCTAACACACTATGAGCCTCATGATGAAGCATGTAGAAAGGATGGTGAGTTGATAAAGGCAATACTTGCTCTAGATGTAGCAAGGTACTATACAGTACTTGAGAGGCTTGATGTTAGTGCATGTGGATATGGTGCCATAGGTGCAGTGATGGTTGCAGCAAAGAGGCTAGGTGCAACTAGTGCTAGGTTGCTAAGATATGCTACAAGCGGGGATGTTACAGGGGATAAGAGTGCTGTTGTAGGATACGCATCTATAGCATTCATAGGATGAGCATGAACAAGGATTATGATGGTGGTGCTTGTGCATGAAAGCAGCAGTAACAAGTGCACCAGCAAAGGCGATACTATTTGGGGAGCACTTCGTGGTATATGGCAAGCCTGCAATAGCAGCTGCCCTTAAGAGAAGGGTTAGAGCAACATCAACTCTGAACGATGTTGGGGAGATAAGGGTTAGATCCATGCTAGGCTACTCAAGCATACCATTACCATGCACAGATCCCTATCTGTATGAGTATGATCCTCATAGGCATATAATATTCTCAGCAGCAAGCGTTATGAGGTTACTCAACAAGCATGTAGGGGTTGATATACTGCTAGAGTCTGACTTCCCATATGGTATGGGGCTTGGGGCATCTGCAGCAACAAGCGTTGCAACCATAGCATCTGTAGCCTCCCTCTTCGGTAGCATAAGCAGGAATGAGGTATTCAGATTATCTCTAGAGGCTGAGAGGCTTGTACATAGGAACCCATCTGGAATAGACTCTGCAGTATGCACGTATGGAGGGCTTCTCCTCTTCAAAGATGGAAGGATAGAGAGGCTTGATGCGAGGGATGGGTATAACCATGCCCTACATGCTCTACGCTTCATGGTAGTTAACTCTGGCATGGTGAAGGATACTGGAGCCATGGTGATGAAGGTTAAGGCTAGAGGAGAGAGCAGTAGGGAGGAGTTCGCCTCCCTAGCAGAGATGAGTGAGGCATTAACCATGCAGGCACTCTATGCTATAAGGTGCAACGATTTAGCAAGGATTGGTGAACTGCTTACACTGAACCATGGACTCCTCAGGATGCTTGGTGTATCAAACGATACCCTAGATGCAATAGTGTGCAGATTGGTTAAGAATGGTGCATATGGTGCAAAGTTGACTGGTGCTGGGGGTGGAGGATGCATCATCTCGCTTATAGATGAGGCAAGGAGTACAATGCTATTGAATGCTCTAGGTGGTTATGAGACCTTCATATCAGGCATAGAGGATGATGGTGTGATTATACACCGTATGTATACTTAATCCTTGCAAGAATGAACCAACCAAAACTTTTAAGGCTCTATTGGAGAGTATGGGTATGCTTGCACTGATCAAGCTTGGAGGCTCAATAGTTACATTCAAGGATAAGCCTTTGGCATTCAATGCTCCTGCTGTAGAGGGTATAAGCAGGATGCTCAAGACTATAAGTGATGATGTACAGATTATAGTTGTTCATGGTGGAGGCTCCTTTGGTCATTACTACTCAGTAATCTACGATATGCATAGCAAGCCAGCAGAGTACAGTAGGGAGGGTATAAGCAAGGTTAGATGCTCTATGATTGATCTGAATAATCGCATAACAAGTGTGATGCTTGAGCAAGGCTTAAGGCCATACACCGTACATCCATCATCCTTTATAGATGCAGGAAAGGTTGCAATTGGCAATAGGATTGAGGAGTTGTATAACATATCCAAGGATGGGTTGATACCTGTTACACATGGAGATGTGATGCACTATCAGGATAACCTATACTACATACTATCAGGGGATGAGATAATGAGCATCCTTGCTGAGTATCTCAGGGAGAGGGTTGGTATAGCGTTGTTTACACTTGCTGTAGATGGTGTTTACAAGGATATGCAGAGCAGGGAACTTATAAGGGAGTTAAGGTATGCTAGTGATGCTAGCATGGATGATGTGAGCATGGATGTTACAGGGGGCATGAGGAGGAAGGTTAGGGAAGGGTTCAAGATAGCATCTCTAGGTATAGATGTATGGTTTGTCAACGGTATGCATCCAGAGAGGGTTGCAGATGTGCTTAGAGGCAAGGATACCATTGGTACTGTTATAAGAGGTGATAGGAAGTGAGACATCATGAGTGATTCAAGCAAGGGCTATGTTGATGAAGGGAAGAGTAAAGGTAACAATGTCACTACCACTACTGATGCCGGTGCTGCTGTTGCTTCTAACAAGGCTACAGATGTAGACATAGAGGTGATAAAGAACAGGAAGTTGGAAGGGTTAAGGATACCATTGAAGCAGAATGTGCAGGCAAAGAACATCTCAACCTATTTAGAATATGTTATGCTCATCCATAATGCACTTCCAGAACTTGATATAGAGGAGATAGATACATCAACAACATTCCTGAACCATAAGTTCTCTGCACCGATAATAATAGACTCCATGACTGGAGGCACGGACGAGGCTACAATGATAAATGAGAGGCTAGCAATGGTTGCTGAGGAGCTCAACCTAGGCATGGGTGTAGGGAGCCAGAGGGCTGGACTACTTAGTGATACTCTAATGGAGAGTTACTCAATAGCAAGGAAGAGTGCACCAAACGCATTCCTCATAGCAAATATAGGAGGTGTGCAGTTGAGGAACATAACGCTTGATGATGTGAAGAAGATGGTAGATATGATAGATGCTGATGCGATAGCAGTGCATCTGAACCCATTACAGGAGTTGATACAGCCTGAAGGCGAACCTAAGTTCAAGGGTATATACAGTAAGATAGTTGAGTTGGTGAAGAGCATAGATGTGCCAGTGATAGTCAAGGAGGTTGGCTCAGGCATCTCTAGGGATGTTGCTGTAAGGCTTGAGCTTGCTGGGGTCAAGGCTATAAACATAGCAGGCTCTGGAGGCACAAGCTGGGCTGGTGTTGAGAAGTTGAGGGCTGATAGCAGCAAGGCAGTGATGAAGTCACGCCTTGGAGAACTCTTCTGGGACTGGGGGATACCTACTGCAATTAACCTGCTAGAGGTTAGGAGAGCAGTAAGGATAGGCATCATAGCATCTGGAGGGTTGAGGAGTGGGCTGGATATTGCAAAGTGTATCGCTCTAGGGGCTGATATGTGTGCTCTAGCATGGCCATTCCTCAAGTGTGCTGCAGAGTCAAGGGAGTCTGTGCTAGACTATGCAAGGGTGCTCATAGAGGAGTTGAGAGCAACGATGTTCCTTACAGGAGCAAGGGATATCAAGGCTCTAAGGCGTGTAAGATATAGCCTGCAAGGTCCGCTATTGGAGTGGTTCAAGACCTATGAGAGCAGGTGAAGGGATTGATGCATCTATACATGTATGCATACATATTAGATGGATGGGTATATTAGAGCATGTTAGTAATCCTTTGGTATGAATATAGCGATAGAACAGGATATAAGGGATGTAGCAAGGAGGGTCGATGAGATAATAACCTCTACCCTGAAGGGCGAGCCATACAGACTATACGATGCAGCGCTACACTACATAAAGAGTGGAGGGAAGAGGCTTAGGCCATACATGCTTGTCAAGTGCTCTGAGATATGCAATGGTAGTGCTGAGAAGGCACTCTACATAGCCTCAGCCATGGAGATGGTGCATAACTTCACCCTTGTACATGATGATATAATGGATGATGATGAGGTTAGGCATGGAGTGCCTACAGTGCATAAGGCGTATGGCCTTCCTTATGGTATACTTGCTGGTGATCTACTCCTTATATATGCGTTCAAGACAGTAGCATACTATGGAAGGATCGTAGGACTTGAGGATTCCACAATAGTTAGGTTGGTCGATGTACTTGCTGGGTACTGTGTAGTGCTAAGCGAGGGGCAGGCAATGGATATGGAGATAGCATCTGATACTATGATACCAGACGATGAGCAGTATATAGCAATGGTTACCAGGAAGACCGCATCCCTATTCGAGGCCTCATGCATGATGGGTGCAATAGCAGCAGGGGCAGATAAGGATGTTGTAGAGAACCTTGGAGGGTATGGAAGGAGCATAGGTATAGCATTCCAACTTATAGATGATCTTATAGGGGTTGTTGGGGACCCTAAGGTAACCAAGAAGCCAGTGGGTAACGATATAAGGGAAGGGAAGAAGACACTACCAATACTCCTAGCATTGAGGAGATGCAGCGATGATGGTGATAGGAGAAGGATGCTATCCCTGCTAGGATCTAAGCGTATAGATGAGCATGAGATGCTATATACAATAAATCTCATGAAGGATATGGGTATAGATAGGGAGGTTAGGGAAATAGCAGGTAGATACGCTGATGATGCAGTAGATAGACTGAAGGGGTTCAAGGAGAGCCATGCAAGGCATGCACTAGAGTATATAGCAAGGTTGATAGTTGAGAGAAGCGCATGATTCTTTGGGCTATAGATGTACTCTGGTGATAATGATGGGTATGGGCATAGGTATGGATGAGGGAGATATCCTTCTACTCATAAGAAGGATTGCCCTAAGGAATGCTGTAGAGCATGATGGTAAGGCAAGGGCAGATAAGGTTACAGCAAAGATTATAGCGATGAGGCCAGATCTCAGGGGTAGTGTAAAGATACTCATCCCAACCATAGCAGGAGTGGTTGAAGAGATAAACAGGTTAAGCATAGATGAGCAGAGGAGCGAACTTGAGGTTATAGAGCCTAGCATGATGAGAGAAGGAAGGGTTGAATCTGAGGCTGAGCATAAACAACATGTCCTGCCTCCCTTGCCCAATGCAGTCATGGGTAGTGTTGTTACAAGGTTTCCTCCAGAGCCTAACGGTTATCCTCACATAGGCCATGCAAAGGCAGTTATAATAGATGAGGAGTATGCAAGGATGTACAGGGGCAGGTTCATACTCCGCTTCGATGATACAAACCCTGCAAAGGAGAAGAGGGAGTACTACGATGCCATATTGGATGGGTTGAGGTGGCTTAACGTTAAGCCTGATCTGATCAAGAATACATCAGATGATATAGAGTTGCTCTACAAGTATGCTGAGCTACTTGTAGAGGTTGATGGAGCTTATGTATGCACATGTAAGCCTGATACAATAAAGAGGAATAGAGCCTCTGGCATAGAGTGCGAGTGTAGATCTTTGGGTAGAGATGAGCATATGGAGAGATGGAGCAAGATGTTCAATGAGTATAGACCAAATCAAGCCATACTAAGGTTCAAGGGAGATATGAGGAGTAGCAACACTGTGATGAGGGATCCTACACTCTTCAGGATAATAGAGCATGAGCATCCATTGAAGGGCAATAGATACAGGGTATGGCCAACATATGACTTTGCTGCAAGCATAGAGGATAGTATCGATGGTGTAACCCATGCCCTAAGGAGCAAGGAGTACGAGTTGAGGAACGAGCTCTACTATGCTATACTTGATAGGCTTGGGATGAGGAAGCCTATAGTCCTTGAGTTCTCAAGGCTTGAGTTTGAAGGGATGCCAGTCTCTAAGAGAAGGATAGTGCCATTGATAGAGAAAGGGCTAGTAAGGGGATGGGATGATCCAAGGTTACCTACACTTGTAGCACTCAGGAGGAGAGGCATACAGCCAGAAGCAGTAAGAGAGTTTGTGCTCTCTCTAGGGTTCACAAAGGCAGATACAAAGCCTCCATTCGAGGTGTTGGAGGCTATAAATAGGAAGGTTATAGATGCTCATGCGATAAGGTTATTCATGGTCAGAAAGGATGATTGTATAAGGTTGAAGGTTAGAGAATTGAACAAACATAATACTGATATGATGAGGAGAGAGGATGGTGGCTCTGACATCAGTACAATAGTAGTAAGGATCAGGAACCATCCAACCAACGATGCTCTAGGCTCAAGGGAAGTTAGGGTTGGCGATGAATTCTATGTACCTTTGAGTGATGTAAGGGATGCTATAGGCAGAGAGATAAGGCTCATAGACCTCTACAATGTTATGATAGAATCTAGAGATGATGATGGAAGAAGAGGAGAGGGCTACGAACATGTAGTATACGCTAGGTTCACAGGCTATGAGGTTAAGGATGTGAAGAAGGTGCAATGGGTTAGCGTTGATGATGCTATCGATGGCGTAGTGCTAGTACCAAGGCAGCTATACATAGATGATAGTTACAATGCAGAGAGTCTTGAGACAGTGCATGCTTATGTGGAATCATATGCAAGCAAGGTTGCTATAGGGAGTATAGTGCAGTTTGTACGCTTTGGCTTCTGCAGGGTAGATGCTCCTGCTGTATTTATAATGAGCCACAAGTAAACTATTTATTAATAGTTTGATGATAATTCATCATTGGTTTGATCACTGATTCTACCAGTAGGACCTCTACAGGTATGGGGATGAGGATGAGGAAGAAGAGAAGGGGTAAGAGGGGTCCTCTCATGATAATAATAAGCATATTGGATGTGCTTGATGAGTCTGATATGAACAAGACAAGCCTAAGTTACAAGACCAATCTGGATATACGTGTATTGAACAAGTACCTTGAGTTCCTAGGCGAGAGGGGTCTTGTTACATACAATACATATACTAATAGTCCTAGGGTTTATGATCCAACCATTATAAGGATAACCGATAAGGGTAGGGAGGTACTCTTCCACTTCAGAGAAGCTATAAGGTTGATGGATGATGGGTGCGATCTGAGGGATAGGTGTGCTCTACGCAGGTACAATGATTAATTAATTAATTATTGGTGTTTAGGCGAGTACTCGAGACTAGTAATATTTTATAAGAGCGTAAGGAGAGTATAGTGCAATGGGCAGAATACTGGCTTGTAGAATAGATGAGGTACCAAATGGAAAGATGAAGCATCTACAGATAGATGGCAATGATGTACTGTTAGCGAATATAGAGGGTACTTACTATGCTATATCTGATATCTGCAATCATGCTGGTGCAAACCTACACGAAGGTAAGCTGAACGGTAATAACATAATATGTCCATGGCACAAGGCTGTATGGGATGTAACTACTGGCGAGTTGGTACAGTTCCCCGTAAGATTAAGGTCATTGAAGGTATACAAGGTTAGTGTTGATGGGGATGCTGTGTATATAGAGGTATGATCCTGCTTCTCAATAAATAATAAAGTATGGTGCATGTTCATTTATTTATTTACTTACTTACTTACTGTCTCCTCTTCTTAGCAAAAGGCTTCACTGCCTCTACCGATTCAACTTTCTCTGTCTCAGGTCTACATACCTTGCTATGTGTATAGTAATCTTCGTACTCCATCAACGCTCCACATACATCGCATCTTATTATATGGCACATTACAATGATTTACAAGATTATAGTACTTAAACCCTTCGTTCATTACAATATATATGACTAGAGGCGATAGCATTAAGATCATGTAGATACTCATGGTATCTCTTGCATATTTCATAACTACGATCAAAGTTTATGGACCGGGCGGGATTCGAACCCGCGACCTCTCGCTGATCCCATACCATTGCTATGACAGTATAGGACCATCCGCGTGCAAGGCGGACATTCTACCGCTGAACTACCGGCCCACAATTCTATCCCCTCTCAAATCATGATTTAAGTCTTTGTAGTGCGATTTTTAAATGGGTCTAAGCAAGATACTCTAGGCAGGGCCGGTAGCTCAGCCTGGCTAGAGCGTTCGGCTGATAACCGAATTGCTTGCTTAAAGCAAAGCAAGGTAAAGGTCGTGGGTTCGAATCCCATCCGGCCCACTATAATGATTAAGCAGATATCATACAATCCATAACTAACTATCTCATTCGTTGCCATGTTATAAAAATCAAAATAGATGATTAGTCCTTCCTCTAAGTGAGGTAATTATTGTAACTATTCTACCTTATATCATACTAAAAAGTTCATAAATAAGCGTGTGTATACTAGCATATGGCAGAGGCATACTGTGTCAAGTGTAGGAAGAAGGTAGAGATGAAGAACCCAACACAGGTTACGATGAAGAATGGTAGGCCTGCAGTAAAGGGTACATGCCCTATATGTGGTACAACCTTATACAGAATAGGTAAGCCAAGCAGATGAGAAGAGGTTAGAATGAGTTATTAGTAACGATCATATAACTTCTTATTTTTTATTGTATACGGCATATCGTTGGTAGAACACGCTTATGCCTGCTAGATCTTACAAGTCTAATAACACTCTTAACCCTCTCCTCTTCTATACCTAGCATCTTCACGGTATCCTTGACATTATACCTCAGATAGAGCAAGCAGTAGAGTATAGAGTCTATCTCCTCATAACTCATGCCAAGTTCCTGCTCAGCGTAGTGCCCCTTCCAGAGCATTGGGCTACTTCTCTTCCTGATTATTGCATCATCTATCTTTAGATAACTTGCAAGTGCTCTAACCTGAACCTTGTATAGATCTGCTATTGGGAGTAGATCCGCTGCCCCATCCCCATACTTTGTATAGTAACCTATCATCAACTCGCTTCTATCACTAGTGCCTAGCACAAGGTAGTCATTTGCATTTGCGTAGTAGTAGAGGATACACATCCTCAACCTTGCAAGTAGGTTACCAGAGGCAATCCTAGACCTGAGCCTATCACTACTACTCTTGCTATCATCCTCTTCTTCTCCTACTCCCCCTCTTCCTACCCTTCTTACTCTCCCTACGACTACATCGCTATTTATAGAATACAATCTCTCTACAAGTAATGAGTGTATATCCCCTATCTCTATAACCTTGTATCTTATATTTAGACTCTCAGCAAGTCTTATAGCATCTTGTACATCGCTCGAAGGTGTTATACTGCTATGGGGAATTATCAGTGCAGTGAGGCTACCCTTCTTGCCTCTACCATACAATGCCCTCGATGCTAACGCAGCAACAACAGATGAGTCTAAACCTCCACTCAAACCCAGCACGTATCCAGCCTTTCTAGATGCCTCAAGGTTATCCAAGAGGAAGTGCTCTATCCTACTGCTTACATGCTCGTAATCAAGTGATGCTGTGATCTTATTTACCATATCATCGATCATCACATTCTATTCCAGCCTTCATCGTTTCATCATTTATTTATATTCTATACTACAACTTGCTACTCAACGTGATGGTAGTGTATTAGTTGATCGTAGAACCTCACAGTCTTTATGTTCATAAACTCAAGCATGCCATACCTTGAGAGTTCCCTACCAAAGCCACTCTTCTTTATGCCTCCAAATGGTACCCTAGGATCAGATACAACAACATTGTTTACAGTAACCAGACCAGCCTCTATAGATCTGGCAAGTCTCTCAGCCCTATCTAGGTCAGTGGTCCATACACTTGCGCCTAAACCAAACTCTGAGTCATTTGCTAGCCTTATTGCTTCTCTCTCGTCATCAACAACCATTATTGGTGCTACTGGTCCAAAGACCTCCTCTCTAACTATCCTTAACCTTTCATCAACCTTGGTCACTATGGTTGGGGCATAGTAGTAACCCTTGCTACCTACCCTCTCACCTCCTACCAGCACTTCTCCTCCACCCTCTACAGCCTCCTTAACTACGCTATCTATGTACTCTAGTGCATGCTTATTCACCAATGGTCCAAGTTCGGTATCCTCATGCATTGGGTCCCCTACACGCATATGTTCAGCCTTTCTAGCAAATGCCTCTATGAACTCCTTTGCTATGCTCCTCATCACTATGAACCTCTTGCTTGCTATGCAACTCTGCCCATTGTTTATGAACCTGCCCTTAACTGCAGCACTTGAAGCCTTCTCCACATCAGCATCATCGAGCACTATGAATGGATCGCTCCCTCCAAGTTCAAGAACACACTTCTTAACATGTATTGCTGCCCTTGCTGCTACCCTTGCACCAACCTCTACGCTACCAGTGAATGTTACAGCATCTACTGGAGAGTCTATGAGCATCTCCCCAACCCTTCCATCGCCTATTACTACAGAGAACATGCCTAGGTTATCTATACTTGAGAAGATCCTCTCCAACTCTTTGCCACATTGAGGAGTTGTGCTTGATGGCTTCATGACTATAGTGTTCCCAGCCATGAGTGCTGGTGCAGCAAACCTTATACTCTGCCAATATGGGAAGTTCCAAGGCATTATGCTCCCTATAGTGCCTAGGGGTTCGAATGCTATGAACGTCTTCCTTGCGTCTGTTACAGTAACCTCATCATCTATAAAGTGCTCTCCATTATCTGCAAAGTACTCTATGGTCCAGGCACACTTCTCAACCTCTGCCCTTGCCTCCCTTATGGTCTTGCCCATCTCCATCGTTGCTACCCTTGCAAGGTGCTCCTTCTCCTTACGTAGAATGCTAGCAACCTCATATAGCACTGAGGCCCTTCTATGAGCATCCCTCCTCCATGACTGGAATGCCTCTCTAGCCCTCTTCACCCTTGCTATAACATCATCCCTGCTCATGGTATAATGCTCTCCTATGACCTCTTCGCTTGCAGGGTTTATCGTGGTTATTCTACCATTACCCATCGTTGTATCATCTATAGGCGGGGTATAAAAATAATCCTATACTAGTAATAAACAAATGATAAACATGAGTTAGCATATGCTAATTGTAAGGTAAGCTTGCATTGGATTTTGACACAATAAACTTAATAACTTTGATACTGTATCCTTAGTAGGTGCTAGAGATGGAGAATAGTAGGAATGAGTATATGGATTCGGTAGAAAAGTTACTCGATTCGCTGGCATTGATACGTAAAATACCACAGTTCCGTGCGTTTATGCCTATAAGAGTTATAGAGGTTACTGAAGAGGCGTTACTGAATTATGTTAGGGTAAGTTCAAACCTAACCTCAAGTATAGCAGAGTATTACATGCTCTTAAATGCTGCATCGCTAGAGGCATGCAGGAAGGCTACACTGAAGATAGCAGGGATCAATGATGCTGAGAAGGCTAGGAAGACATGGATAGATGTATTCGAGCAGGAGTTCAATGAACTCTTCAGATCACAGAGGTTTGGTAATGTTGTTAACAACATAATCACATCTTATGCTGATCTCCTCAAGGGTGTAGCAGGTATAGTTGAGGCTTACTTTAAGGAGTTGGGCTTACCAACAAGGAGTGAGATGGATAGTGTGTATAGGGAGATGGTTAAGATGAAGCGTGATATTGCTAATCTTACTGAAGAAGTGAGGAGGTTGAGGGAAGGGATGGATAGAAGAAGAGATGAGGATATTCACAACACAGCCCTAGCAAAGTGATAACCATCACATATTTTTGTGCATAATTTTTCTATTATAAGTTATAATTATTCTCTAGAGTTATACCATAAAAGTTAAATATTTGTTGACCAATCTCATAATGAGATGGATAGCTACGCTATGCTTGCGCAGGTGATGATGGATAGCATTGCTAGGTACCAAGAGGGCTTGATGAAGACGCAGGAGTTGATGGGGAAGAATGATGTTAGAGTTGGCTCAACACCCCATGATGTAATCTATGTTGGGAGAAAGATTAGGCTACTACACTACAAGCCTGTTACTGATGCTAAGAACCTCCATCCAATACCTGTAATAGTTACTTATGCTCTAATAAACAAGCACTACATCCTTGATCTTCAGGAGGATAGGAGCTTTGTAGGCAACCTAATAAAGCAAGGGTTCGATGTATACATGGTAGATTGGGGTACACCAGAGCCTATAGATAAGCATCTTACCTTTGATGATTATGTTGGAAGGTATCTTGATAGGCTTGTTGATATGGTTAGGGATAGGAGCGGGGCAGAGAAGGTTACACTCCTAGGATACTGCCAAGGAGGTACCATGAGCACTATGTACACAACGCTCAAGCAGGAGAAGGTTGCAAACCTAGTTACTATAGCGCCAGTGATAGATACTGAGAAGGATACAAGTGTTGTTGCAAACCTATGCAAGAGCATAGATGCTGATAGGATAATAGATACCTATGGCAATCTGCCAGCAGAGTTCCTGCACAGGTTCTACATGATGCTCAAACCATTCACTCAAGGCATTTACAAGTACATAAACCTGCTTGACAATCTAGATGATGCGTACTTTGTATCAAACTTCCTTAGGGTAGAGAAGTGGTTATTCGATACCCCTGCAATTGCAGGAGGGCTCTTCAAGCAGTGGATAAACGATATATACAAGGGTAACCTGCTTGTTAAGGGCAAGTTCTACCTATGTGGCAAGAGGATAGATCTCAAGAGTATAGAAGTACCATTGCTTAACATAGTTGCAAGCGATGACCATCTAGTTGCTCCAGAGTGTAGCATACCATTGAACTACCATGTCTCTAGCGAGGATAAGATGCTTAGAGTATACAACTGTGGGCATATAGGGCTTATAGCAAGCAAGTTATCACAGAGCAAGGTTCTGCCAGAGGTAGGCAAGTGGCTTAGGAGTAAGAGTAGTAAGAGGCTAGAACAGATTCAAGGAAGGTTGTAACCAAATCAACAAATTTTTCTGGCTGTTCGTAGAATGGCGTATGCCCACACCCATCCATTATTATAAGCTGTGAGTTGTCTATCCTCCTATGAAACTCATAGGCATGATCAACTGGTATGAGTAGATCCCTCTCACTCCAGATTATGAGCGTTGGTACCTTTATGCTGTGAAGCCTCTCCTTAAGGCTGGATGCTGCTTCACGCATACCCATGAGTGTTGATATGAATGCGTACTTTGCATTAGGTAGCATCATCCTGTTCACAAAGTCCCTTAGGTAGATCTCATCCACAGGCTTGCCGCAGTGCATGAGCGTGAATGCCCTTCTAGCAGTATCTATGTTAGGGTAGAGTGCAGCCATCACATACTGTGTGAATGCCTGAGTAGGCTCAACCGACATGCCAGATGGTGTAACTAGCACAAGTGAGTTTAGCATATCATTACCATATGCTATAGCAAACTCTGCTGCTATCTGTCCTCCAAGAGATGAACCTATGAGTGTGAACCTCCTTATGCCAAGGGTTGATGCTAGATCTCTAACGAATGAGGTGAAGAACCTCATCGTGTAGTTTGTATCAGGTTTATCGCTATATCCAAATCCTATGATATCTGGAGCAATCACATGGTAGCTCTTTGCAAGTAATGGTATAACCTTTGCCCAACGCTCTGCTGCAGCGCCTATACCATGAAGGAGTATGATATGCTTTGAACTGGATACCCCATCCTCCAGTAACCTAACCCTGTAGTTATTGACAGTTATAAACTCCTGTCTCATGTCTAAGGGTAACTATATGCCAATATAATGTAAGTGTTTGTTAATTTTGAGTAATTACTTAATAGTATAGATAATATAGTGATCCCGTAGTATATCCTACAATAGGTAGGAACTCACCATTTACTAGCACTAAATCAGTAATCATCACCTGTTCTTACACTCTTATCATTAACATACTCTGTAAGTAGTGATACGATTGCAGCAGCAGAGGTAGCGGAGTTGCATGCTAGAGTCCTTGCCAACCTGAGCCTTGTGCAGAGAGCACTATTCCTTTCATTCCTCTCTGCCTCCCTCTCGATGTCAGATGCTATAGAGTATGAAAGAGTTATAACCTTCTCTATCTCTCTCAGGATATTACCCAAAGAAGGTATCTCCTTACTTATTTTGGTTATACATCTCTTCAACTCCTCCTCATCAACCATAAGCAGTATCTCAGTTGAGCTGTTCATCATAAATATAGAGATCCCATTCTATATAAGTATTTTCTATATAAGTGGTGCTAGTACATAGTCGTACATGGGATTGAATAGCATCTATATAGTTAGCACTATGCTCGTTTACACTGGTGCAAATCCATAGTACCCCGCTGCAGGGGCCTCCTCCTTCACCTTGGGCTCAACTATAGCTATCCTATAACCATCTGGATCCTCTATGATCATATACTTGCCTCTCTCATCCTCCTGCACATCTGTATGGAACTTGACATTCATGCTCTTTAGCCTCTCTCTAACATGCTTGAGATCGCTGGTTATGAAGTTGAGCATTGCGCCCTCATTACTAATCTTTATCTTTGTTGGATGCAGTGCTAGAACTGCTCCATCCTTCAGGAACTCAACCCAGTCTGGAGATTCAAACTTTAACTTCAAGCCAAGAACTGAGCTATAGAACTCCTTCGCTCTACCGATATCAGAGACTAGGAGGATGACTGCATTAACCTTCCTTAGGAGCATCGCTGGCTGGAAGACTGTAAGCGTGTTTGTCACCTTCACCCCTTCCATCGATCTTATAAGTGCAACTACCCTATTGAGTTCAAGCATATCATAACACTCAACCTTCGCAAACACATCGTAAGAGCCTAGTACTGCATTGCTCTCCTTTACCTGTGGTAACCTCTTCAGCCTATCAAGTATGGATCGCTCAGCACCGCTCTCGGTATTTATGAGTATGTATGCTGTTAGCATGCCTAAGGTAGGATCAAAGGGTATAAAAGACTATTGTTGAGTGAGTATTTATCCTATACATAACATATTATCATAATAATAATAATAATCTATACACTACATCACTATACTCATCACTGCAATCATCACCTTGCCATCATCTATCTACTCGTTGCCTATCATATGATGTAGTTACTGCTACTGCTTCTTTAATAGTCCTCATCACTTCATCAACAAGATGCAATGCCTTCGTCGTATCCATACTAGGCTCTAGACTAACTACTACTATACTACCCTTACCAAAGACGATAAGGTGCTTTGCCCTTGCCCTCTCCAAGTATGTGAATCTCACATCACCATAGTCATCACTCAGTATTCTATACATCTCGGCCTCTATAGCAACCTGCTTAAAGAAGCCTCTAGGTAGCCTCTTCATCATACTATAGCCATCCCTCTCCCACCAATGGAGTAGTGAACCATCCCTGCTTAGGATGCAGATGAAACGTATGTCATTACTTGATTCCATAATCCTCTCTGCTATCGCTGTAAATTCCATCTCCATCCATATCTCTCAGGGTATTTTTAACTATATTTTAATAGGAAGGTTTAATATTGAACAGAGCTGTTAATATAGTCTTGAAGATGATGGTTGGTTAGCATGTACATTGATGGACTTGATAGACTGCTCTTCGTACTTGCAAGTAAAGACAGGCTAACCATAATGCAGGAACTCGGTAAGGAGAGGCTTAGGCTAACAGATACTGCAAAGAGACTGAATGCAAGTGTACAGGAGACTACAAGGCACCTCTCTAGACTGAGTGATATGAAGTTGGTTGAGAGAGATGGCTATGGATACTATAGGATAACCATGCTAGGGAGCATAGTGATGAGGATACTCCAACAGTTCAGGCTTGTGCTTGAGGATGGAGATTACTTCCTAACCCATGACATATCATTCCTGCCAGAGGAGTACATGGATGGAATAGGGGAGATAGCGGAGCATGAGCATAGCAGCAACCTTGCTGATGTTCTGAATGGTGCAGAGAGGATAATAGAAGAGGCTGAAGAGTATATACTGCTTGTATCCGATCAGGTAATAATAAAACCAGAGTTCATAGCAAAGCGTACAGTTGATTATAAGAAGGATGTAGAGATAAGAGCCATACTTGGAGCAGAGAGCATGAGCAGTGAGGAGCATAGGAGAGTAAAGGGAATCTTCCATGGTAAGAAGGTAAGCATAAGGTTCATGAACGGTATCAAATTGGCTATGGCCATGAATGAGAAGAGGGCAGGGGTATGCTTCCCCTACACCAATGGGAGGATAGACTTTACATATAGTTTTAAGAGCAGTGATAGAACGTTCCATAGATGGTGCAAGGATACATTTGAGTTCTATTGGGCTAGATGTAGCATAAAGAACCCTCAATCTTATACAAATTAGTTATGTGATACAAAGTAAATGACAACTACTGACTACTCTTGATCCCAGAATATATAAATACTAATGGTTATGCTGATTGTATTGCATTATATTGTATCTATATATACCACCAGATTTAATATATGATATAGGCATATCTCTTCCTTGTAATATAATCGATAGCAGGCAACATTTGATTTTTTATCCTACTTCTCTTCTACCTCTTCTTCTCTTCTCTGCTTCTCTAACGGTATTATTATAACCTGCACGAGATCCCCTTCCTCTATGCCTAATGCCTTCCTCTCTGCTTCAGGTATGGATATCCTACCATTGCTCTGAACCGTAGTCTTGAATACCGCATTGAACCTAGTCAAGAGCTGTAGCATATTTGCAAAGTTCTGCATTGCATCGATCTGCATGGATAGCATCTGCTTCATCATATCCATCTGCATGCTCTGAATATTACTTGTAAATAATCCTAGGTCGCTACTACTGCTACTACTACTGGTAGTGCTCCTCTTCTTATACTGCTGTTCCTTCTGCTCATCCACACTACTCATAGTATCTTTTACCCTTACACTCTATATAAACCAAGAAATAATTAATAAATAAATAAATTGGAAGCTGCCAGTTGTAATTACTACTACTAACTAACTACTCCCCCTTTGTTGGTGTTAGTGTACTCCTTATGCTCTTCAGTATGTTCTGGTTTATCCTAGCAAATGTCTCAAATGCATCAGTTGCTATCTTTATGTTCTGTGTAGCAGTATCTATACTTGCAATAACCACCTTGTTTGCTACTGATGTTGTCTTTGCTAGTGCATCGTTCAACTCATCAGTACCTCTAACCCATGCATCTGGTATTGCTGGTAACCTCAATGGTTCTATGAACTCCCTCTGTGCGCTAAGTGCTAGCTCTGTCAACTTCCTCATACTATCCATTGTCTGCTGCTGTAGGTTGGTTATTGACTGCACATACGCTGGTCTAACCTTGTCAAACTCATTTATCATATTCACTACACTATCCCTGTAAAGGTCGAATACACTCCTTCCCGCACGTTCTGTCTCGCTCATGGCTTATATTGGTATAAAAAACCAATATATATAAAGGTTTCTGGTTTAATATGGTATATGGATGGGGTGTAAAGGTTTATTATAACGATTGCTCCTATCTCTCTATCATGCTAGAGGAGGAGTTGGAGTTAGAGGGTATAGAGGGTATAGGACCAGTAACAAAGCAGAAGTTGATAGATGCTGGAGTTAGAAACATAATGGACCTTGTTGTTAGAGGGCCAGTAGGCATTGCAGATGTTACAGGGCTTGACCTTGACAAGGCCACAACTATATGCAACAGGGCAAGGGTTAGGCTGGTGGAGTTGGGGCTACTGGAGAAGGACTTTGTCACTGCTAGTGAGATATACAAGAAGAGGCAGAGTATAGAGAGGATATCAACAGGATGCAAGAGTCTTGATGAACTCCTTGGAGGAGGAGTTGAGACCCAGGCAATAACTGAGTTCTATGGCGAGTATGGTACTGGGAAGACACAGATATGCAATACGCTATGTGTTATGGTACAACTCCCAAAGGAGAAGGGAGGGCTCAATGCTGGAGCACTCTACATAGATACTGAGAATACATTCAGGCCAGAGCGTATATACGCAATAGCAGAGGCTAGAGGATTGGACCCAGCAGCAGTATTAGACAGGATAATAGTTGCAAAGGCGTATAACAGTTCACACCAGGAGTTGATACTAGAAGGGGCAAGCAAGATAATAGAGCAGCATAATGTAAAACTACTCATAATAGATTCTGCCGTAGCGCACTATAGAGCAGAGTTCCTAGGGAGAGGCACGCTGGCAGAGAGGCAGCAAAGGCTCAACAAGTTCATGCATATGCTCTTGAGGATAGCAGAGACTTACAATGTAGCAGCAGTTGCAACAAACCAGATACAGGCTTCACCAGATATGTTCTTTGGAGATCCATTCAAGCCTACTGGTGGACATGTGGTAGCACATACAAGTACTTACAGGGTATATCTGAAGCGCTCTGGTAGGCATAGGATAGCGAGGATGGTAGATAGCCCATACCATCCAGAGAGAGAGGTTACGTTCATGCTGAGCGAGAAGGGTGTAGAGGATGTTGAGGAGAAGGAGAAGAAGGGTAGAGGAAGTAGTAGCAGTAGTAGTAGCAGTAGTAGTAACACTTAACATCTATGCGAATATATTTAAATATACTGCATGGGGAGTTATAATATGCTAGGTTTTGGCAAGAAACAGGTCAGGGAAGGGGATTACATATTTGCGTCTATGGATGAAGGAGGTTACAGTAAGGTAGTAGTAGGATATGTGAACTTTGCTGAGATGGATAAGTTGAGGATTACAGGTATATACATAAAGCCCATAGGCTTGTTTGAGAGGGCTAGGAGTGGGAGGATAACACCAAGGCAGCAGGAGGTGCTAAGATCACCTACACCAGATAACATGATACATATCCTCATAGATAGGGTTGAGTATGGCATATTCGATGAATATCTAAAGCCTAACAGTGCATTCATTACAAGAATAAGCGCCAAACGATACTCAGAAATAGAGACATGGGTTAGGGATGGTTATCCAGAGTTATTCTCAATACTGCTATCTCCAGTAGATCCAAGGAGGGAGGAGGCTAGGCAGATATTCATGGAGAAGTACAACTCCATATATGATAGCGAGTTCAAGCAGACCGTATCTGCTGTTGCTAGACAGCTCAGGATACTCTGACCTATCTAATTATAGATGATGGTGTAGTTTTATATTACCCATTATAAAGAGGAATGCCATGGCAATGGAGTATGTTTACGCTGCATTACTGCTACACAAGACTGGACAGAAGATAGATGAAGATAGTATAAAGAATGTTGTAAAGGCTGCAGGTGTTGAACCAGACGATGTTAAGGTCAAGGCACTGGTTAGTGCACTTGCCGAGATCAACATAGATGAGGCTCTTAAGAGTACTCCCCTTGTAGCTGCTCCTAGCGCAGCACCAACAGAGGCAAAGCCAGCAGAGGCAAAGCCAAAGGAGGAGAAGAAAGAGGAGGAGGAGAAGAAGGGTGAGGAAGAAGCCATGGCAGGGTTATCTGCACTATTCGGTTGAGCAGATACTGCTATAATGGCTGATAGGTAGCTAGATAAGTAGATCTGAATGATAGTATTGCAGTATGGATGATGGCTAGGTAGCTATAGGTAGATAGTTGTCTAACTATATATTATTATGGCTGGTCTGATTGTATGAATCTATTACATGAGTTTATTTATTTATTGTTTGACATGCTTGATGTATCTTGCTAGCCTCTTCTCTACTGCTTGCGCATCACTATGCTCAAGCCTCATAGCCTCTACCTGTGTATAATATCTCCTTGCATTTATGCCTATTACATCATCAAGATCGAACCAGTCTCTAGGCTGTAACCTTATGCTCCTGCTTGCAAGTATAGCATACCTCCACTTCCTACCATACAGTTCTACAGACTCATCATGCTCATCTTCAACGATCTCATCGAACTCCATTACACCTCGTACCCTGCCTAGATGTCTAGGATCATCCTTCTTCACCAACTGTAGTAGGAGCAGTTCGCCATGCTGTATATTGAACCTCTTGTTGACAAAGAACTTGCCAACATCGAATACGCTGTTGAGATAGACCCTTCTAACATTGAGGCGCCACATGCAGTATATAGCCTAACATTAGGATCTATGCATTTGTATGTATAATGGGTTAATTACTCCTACACGATGATAATAATCGTAATGATAATAATACTGTTATTGTATGTTGGCACGCTTTGCTATGGCTTGGGCATGTGCCTCTGCAAGCATGAGTAGTTCACTTATGACCTCTCTTGCGGGGTAAGCAGAATTCAATGCTAGTGCGAGTGCATTACTATATGCCTTGCTCACTATCATCGCTATACTCTCCTTGGTTGGGTATGAAGCATTAACTGCCAATGCAAGTGCACTGCTGTATGCCTCCTCTATGCTCTTCCTATACACATCCACATCTATCTTCAGGTCATCGCTCTTGTACACTAGACCATCCTCAAGGACTAGATGAAGGCTAACCCCAGCCTTTATTGGTTTTATTCCAAGCTTGCTGAGCAAAGATGCAAGCTTCATGGATATGGTCTCTCCAGTCTTCGCTACTACTGTATCCTTTGCTATCCACACAGTTCCTTCCTCTATCTTGGTCTGTATCTTTGCTTCTCTAAACTCCGACAGTATTGGGCCTGGTGCAAGACCAGTGTTCCCTGCTGGAACAACTATATCCTCTGTAGCAACATCCCCACCTTTTGCTGGTAGATACACCTTGTTCTTCTCTAGGAGCATCTGTAACTTGAACGGGTTCATGTTTGTGAAGATGAGCAGGTTCTGACCCTCCAACTCCTTGAGTATCTTCTCTATGCCTTTCACACCTGAGTCAGATAGTGCCTTTGCTGCCAACCTGTTCTTCACCATCATAATCCTTGCCTCATCAGCAAGTATCTTCCTCAATGGCATCAACTGTGTTGATCTAACCTTCTCCATCTTTACCAGTGCTATTACCCTATACTTACCTGCTACATCCTGTAGCAATTTGTACATCCTTGTCTTCTTCTCTGGATAGACCTTTGCCTGTTGCTGCTGCATCATCTTGCCAACACCTTAGCCAATGGAAGCCTCGATACACTACCCATGGTGAATTTGAGCATGATATCTGCTATATTCCTCTCCCCTGCTGGGAGTTTCTTCTCCACGGCACTTATAACCGCTAGGGCATTCTCTGCCAATTGCCTATCATCCATATCCTCATCCCCTATCCTACATGCTATCATCAACTGGTTCCTTGTCCTTGCTCTAGTTGATGATCTAAGCCTCTCAAGCATCGCATCAACTGGTGCGTTGAATGGTAATGGCATGGCCATCTTGCCCTTTGGTCCTAGAACTGAGCCAAGAACCTTACCTACAGTTGGCATCAACTGGGTATCTGCAAGGAAGAAGTCATACATGCTAGAGAGCTTCTTTGCTTCACGCTTGTTATTGGCAAGGGTACTCAACTCATTACCCTCTATGACCTTTTCTGCATTGGCCCTTCTTGCTCTAAGTGCTAGATCACCAGATGCTATAACACATACCCTAGCCTTCTTGTTTAGTGCGTTAGGTAATGCGATAACCTCATTTATGGAGAAGCCCTTCTTCGCATCTATATCCTTCAGTACTAGTATGAGGTCTACGCTCTGCTTGAAGTTCCTCTTACCTGCCTTCTCTCTAGCCTCCTTAACTAGATTGAGTAGATCTGTACTCAATGCAATCTTGCTAGATTGGATGCTATTAAAATAGTTTCCCCCTCATCTGTTCTTAGGCTTATATGCTGAAAAATTCCCTATACCATCGATCAATAATTATATTTATTAAGGAGTCCTATATAGATCTATGATAGATTGAACAGGCTAGATGAGTTGGATCTGAAGATACTCTACGAACTGGTTAACGATGCCTCCATATCTGTGCCAGAGATGAGTAAGAAGATAGGAGCAAACACCTCTGTTATATACAGTAGGATAAAGAGGCTGCTCAAGCTGGGTGTGATAAAGAGATACACAATAATAATGGATGAGAGCAAGTTGGGAGTCAACATAAACGCCATAGTTGGAATAAATAGGGATCCAAAGGCAAAGCAGCATGTGTATGAGGAGATAAGGAAGATTCCTCAGATAACGAACGTCTCAGAGGTGTCTGGGAGGTTCGATATGCTTGTGAGCATAGGCGTAAAGAACCTTGAAGAGTTGCATAATGTTGTTATAAACAAGATAGGGAAGATAGATGGTATTATGAATACAGAGACGTTCGTTGAGCTTCACAAGAGTGAGAATAGAGCAGTTTATGTAAAGTCACTGCTTGAGCAGCAGAAGGTTAGTGCTTGAATGAATGAGATAAGATTGGAAGTAAAGTAATCAACAGCAATAAATCTAATACCACTACTTTTTGTTAGTAGTTAGTTATTATTAATAATAATGGATGGATGATTAATTGACTGGTTAACTATACAATGATCTATTCCATCAAATGATGGAATAAATAATGATTGATGGGGTGTATCTACCCTTATTCCAGATAGGCCCTTAACATCCAAGCCATCTTCTCATGCTTCTGCATTATCCCGATAAGGAAGTCGTTGGTACCCATATCATGGTATTCATCTGCAACCATATCAGCATCAACCCGTATGCTACGTATTATATGCTCATGGTCACTCAGTAGGTTGCTGAGCATACCTCTAGCATCTGGGTACTTGCTTGGTTCCTCCTTTATCCTTGCAGTAGAGATGAACTCTGTAAGGGTCCCAGTTGCATACCCTCCTAACTGCCTTATTCTCTCTGCAATCTCATCTACAATATCATCAAGCTCTTCATACTGCTTACCAAAGAACTCATGTAACTCGTTGAAGTCAGAGCCAGTCACATTCCAATGGTAGTTCTTTGTTTTGGTGTATAGTATATACTCATCAGCAAGTAATACTCTAAGTATCTTTATTGTGCCTTCACGGCTATCCTTGCTTAGTCCTATATCTATTGTGGGAGTTGTTACCGTAACCTCCATATCTAATGTAATAATGTATGGTATTTAAAATTTGCCTACTGATTACATACTGTGAAGATCGTTATTGGCTTATCTCTATGGTACCATCGTCTATTGCCCTTAACGCTTCTTTAGGCTTCATTCCATCTACTGTAACCCCTAGACTAACACATGCACCTACAACCTCCTTGACTACTGCCTTTAAACTCCTAGCGTAACTTGAGTTCATCTTGAGCCTTGCTACCTTGATCACTTTATCCACGCTTATATTCCCAACATACTCCTGTCCAGCCTTGCTAGAGCCCTTGCTTATCCCTGCCTCCTTCATGATGAGCATCGCAGTAGGGGGTATACCAACATCTATTGTAAACTCTTTGCTCTCAACATCAACCTCAACCTTCACTGGTACCTTCATACCAGCATACTCCCTAGTCTTCTCGTTTATTGCATTAACAACAGCAAGTATGTTAACACCTAAAGGTCCTAAAGATGGACCTAGAGGTGGTCCAGCACTAGCCTCCCCTCCAGTAACAAGTAGTGATAATGTCTTCCTCTCTCCCATGCCATTATGCTTTTACAAGGATATTATTATTCTTAACCATTCAGCCTATCTGCTATGAACCTTCTCCCAAGCAGTAGTGCAGATGCAGTAGCAGTCATCATCACAACCATTACTGTAGGGAACTCTGGTACAACTGTTATACTGAACTCTGCATCCTGTCCAGTATTATTAACGTCCCTTACTAGCACGGTCAATGGTCCTTTATGCTCCTCACTGAATATGAACTCATGCACATACCCTGCATGCTCTGTATGCTCCTCGAATATAACACTGCCATCCTTCAGTAGCAGAAAGGTATGGGGTACAGTATCCTTCAACTCACCTGTGATGCTATCCATGAACTCAAGGGAGAACCTTACAGGTATATTCGGCTCTATAGTTGCTGGCTCTATGATCAACTCTACATGTAATCCTGCTACAGTACTGCTAGCATGTAACTTACTAGCATCATGTGCTCTTCCCTTATCGTGAGCCTTATCCTCCATGCTTTCAGCATAACCCATATCCGAGAATGGTAAGAGTAACAGTGCCATCATAACCATGCTCAGCATCATGATAGTTATATTATTGATCCTTACCATTGGGATGGCTATTAATTTGCTGTATATAATATTATTGGCTGTATACAATATTATTGGTTACGTCACTACTACTATTATTATTATCCATCTTTCCATTCATCTCATTCAGCCTTCTGCTGTTGCTGCTGTTGTGATGCCTTTTGTAGTAACTTGAGGTAGTTTGTATCTATAGTTACTGGTAGTTGGTACTGAGCATCAAGCAGCACAACCCTTGCCTCCTGCTTATCGTAATCAACCCTCGTTATCCTTGCCTTCATACCCTTGAATGGTCCACCTATTATCTCTACAACATCATCTATGGCAAGTTCGCTAACCGCTGGCTTCTTGATGAGCATCCCTTCGATATCCTTAAAGTCCATCTCGCCCTTCAACTGCCCCCTAACATGCTTGAGCCCAGATAATGCCTCTATCAACGCATTCCCATCAATCGCCTCAATTACTATGTAGCCCTTCATGCTCTCTAACACCAGAACTGATAATATTCCTATGTTCTTGATTGCTATCCTATTCTCTATGAGCCTTGCAACTGTATGCTCCTGCCCTCCAGTTGTCCTTACTATGAAGAACTTTGGTTCTGGCAACCCATTAACCTCCAAATGTTAGTGTTATGTATGTAGCGATCAGTTGTATTATGAATGCTAGTACTCCTACAACCCCTAGTCCTAGGAGGAGCATCCTCAGGTGTATATTGTACTCTTCCCTGTCTGGCTTCTTCGTTAACTTGATTGTATTGTACATCTCCCTCAACCTATTCTCTATCCTTGCTAGCATGTCTATTCTATAAATAAGACATAATATAATATTTCTTTCCATGTACCCATTACTGATAGCCTCAAGGGATGATATCTGTGCAATGAATATGGCATCATATCTAATCGCTCAGTGCAATATGGAGGAGGTGTATCATGATGAGAACAATAGCAGGAAGATCTACTCATGCCCGTACTTTGCTCTTATGCTAATAGGTGGTAGTGTTTTAGAGGCAGAGTGGATAGATCAATGGCTTAGTAGTAGTAAGAAGCATGATAATGATGGCACCACTGCAACAGTAACTATTGATGATGCTGATTGCTATGTATTCCTCTCAAGGCATAGATCTGAGAGTAATAAGCCTACGCTAACCTCTCATAGCACTGGTAACTTCTCACATGCTGCTATGGGAGGGAATGCTAGAGAGTTGGCATACACATATCCTAGTTTACAGAAGTGCTACATGCTCAACCTCTACTCAAATAGGGGTAAGGTTCCCAACTACGATATAGTTATAGAGGCTACACACCATGGCCCAACATCCCTAGCAAAGCCTGTACTCTTCATAGAGATAGGTTCGAGCGAGAGGGAGTGGAGTGATATGGATGCTGTTAGCGTTACATGCCACTCACTTCTAGCCAGTATAGTAAACTTCAAGGAGTACAGTAAGAAGGTTGGGGTAGCACTTGGAGGAACACATTACCCTGAAAAGTTCACAAATCTGCTGATAGACTCTGATATAGCATTGGCAAGTGTTGCATCAAAGCATAACCTTAAGCATATTGATGAGTCAATGCTTAGACAGATGATGGCAAAGAGCATAGAGCCTGTAAGGTACATAATACTTGACTGGAAGGGTCTAGGGGGTGAGAAGGATAGAATAGTTAACCTTGTAAGCAGTGTTGAAGGTGTTGAGGTGATCAAGGTGTGAGTGTGAGTATGGATGAGATGAGCACTACTGTGTATAGATTGGTCAGCATGATACCTAAAGGTAGAATATGCACATACTCAGATCT
>JACAFJ010000013.1 GCA_013538675.1 Candidatus Nitrosocaldus tengchongensis | reverse complement strand
GTAGTCTTCAACGCATCAGTAGGCTCAGCAACACAGTTCCTGTTAGCAAATCAAGAGGGCTCTGTAACATTCACACCAGACAAGCCTGGAGAGTACTACTACATATGCTTGGTAGCAGGGCATGCAGATCTAGGCATGAAGGGTAAGTTCATAGTTAAGGAGAGGCCTACAGGTGCAGGTGCAGGTGCAGGTGCAACAAGTGCTCCTAGTACAAGTACAGAGACTAGTGCTAACGTTTTAACCTTCACAGATAACAAGGTTGATCTATCATTCACATTCGAGGAGGAGAGTCCAGTGGATCTACACTTCACTGTGAATGGCGAGGTAAACCCTGAGATAAGGGTGAAGGCAGGTAGCACTATAACAATACATATAAAGAACAATGGTGTAATGCCCCACTCATTTGGCATAGTTAGAGATGCAAGTAATGTAAACAGCGTAGTCTTCAACGCATCAGTAGGCTCAGCAACACAGTTCCTGTTAGCAAATCAAGAGGGCTCTGTAACATTCACACCAGACAAGCCTGGAGAGTACTACTACATATGCTTGGTAGCAGGGCATGCAGATCTAGGCATGAAGGGTAAGTTCATAGTTGAGCAATAGTAAAGGATAAATGATGTAGAAAAGAAGGAGGTATGAGTAGTATGAGACTACTACGCTACACCTCATTTTTTGCTCTGGTATCTGTTTATGGTGTAATGGTTCTAGGCAGTTATGTTAGCGCTGCTGGTCTAGGATTATCATGCATAGATTGGCCAACATGTAGAGGCAGCTTTCTCCCTAGCGAGGAGATAATGGCTGAATGGGTTCACAGGCTATTTGCATTGATGGCTGGTATATCTGTAGTAACGATGGCTGCTCTATCATGGCGTGTGAGGAATACTAGGCTAAGGCTAACCGCTACTCTTGCTGCAGTCTTTGTTATAACACAGATAGTACTTGGCATAATAGTAATAGATAGCAGGTTGCACCCATTGATAGTGTCAATACACCTTGCGATAGGTACATTACTCTTCGCATCAACGCTTCTTACAGCACTTGCCGCAAACAGGCTGTATAAAGCAAGTTTAGAGAGTATAAGATAGGATAATAATAATAATACAGTGGAGCATGTTATTACTTAATTAATTGATTAATCTGCTCCTCCTCTTGTATATCATTATACCAGCAACCAGCACAGCGGGCATTATAGCCCCTAGCACTACCATAGAGATGAATATGTAGCCAAACTCTCTTACTATACCTACATTGAACTTTGCACTTACAGTGTTCCCATCAGCGTTGTAGAGGTTAACCTCGATGACGTATACCCCAGGTTCATGGAATATGTAGTTCAACTCAAGATGCCCATCCCTTGCAAGTATTGGTGAGAAGTCATGCACTAGCGAATCGTTCTTCAGTAACCTAACCCCAATGGTGATATCTTTAAGATCGTTACCGTTACTATCTGCAACTCTTACAAGTATCTTTGCAGTAGCATCAGTAGCAGGGATCTCTGGCTGCGTTGCAACCTGTATGAGATAACCTGCTATCCTATACTCTCCAGAGTTGAATAACTGATGTGCATAAGCCATATTATAAGAGAATGGTAAGACTAGTAGTAAATACATGATAAACAATGCCAATACTAATATACGAATACTCATCACTACTATATACACCCTACTCATGTATAAATCTATAAAAATAATAAAAGGGCTCTCATCTTACAAATACAGCAAATCTACTCCTAGCAAGTGCTACTGCAGAGCCTAGTGCACCTATGAGAGCAAATACAGCCCATGGGAACTCTGGTACAACAGTAACAGAGAACTCTGCACTCTCCTCCTCACTATTGCCTATCTTCTCAAGCCTTATTGTTACAGGTCCAGCATGCTGGTCTGTGAATGTAAAGTACTCAACACTTGAGCCTCCAAGGGTTGCACCATTCCTTCTAGCAAGTTCCTGCCCATCCTTTATTACAACGAACTGGTAGAGCACATCCCTGAATGCTCCAGTGTTAGCATCCATTATGCTTATAGAGAATGCTGTAGGCTTCATAGGCTCTATCGCATCTGGCACAGATATGCTGATGTGATATGCACCCTTTGCACTGTACTTGGATAATTGCCCTGCATCAACATCCAATGGAGTGCCAACATCAACCTCACCAGGGATGAGGGTGAACTCTGCTATCTTTGGCTGTACCCCCATCTCAACAAAGTGGTCTGCTATCTTCTGGAGTGTGTTGTTGAATATCATAAAGTGTACAACTGGTTGCTCTGCACTTCTATCTACCACTATGTTACTCTCGGGTAGCCTAAAGCCATTGAGGAGTCCAGTGTACTTGTCAACAATCTTTGATGGATCATCGAATACAACCTCTTGGTGTATGAATGGTACTGTAGTAAGGTACTTCTTGTCCCAATTCATAGGCATCGTGAATGTTATTGCATTGTTATCCTCCTTGTAATCCAGCGTAAGTATCTTGTCATAGAAGGATCTCAATTCAAGCTTGCCTATTGGGGCCTCATACTCCTGTATTGTTGCTACCGTAACGTATGCATTGAAGTTAAGCGTAGGCTCTAGTAACCTCTTAGGTGTATCTATGCTCCATATCTCTATCTTGAACTCATATAATCCTCCATCTGTGATTATTGGACCTCTAACATCTACAGGATGATCGAATGTACCTATCCACTTTGGTAAGCCAGTAGGCTCTTGGGGAGCATTTATCATTGTCTGTCTCATCTTTGGATCTGGCTTTATCCTTAGCCAGAGATCACCATCTGGAGAGTAGAAGTTATCCAGCAGAAGTAACTTGCCACCTTGAGTTACCCTTATGTTGTATGATACATTTTGTACATTACTGTTAGGATTGTTTGCATCGAATACCCTTATCCTTATGAATGCCTCATCTGGAAGGTTCTTGGTATCTAGAGTTGGGGGATATATCTCAACCCTGCCTGTTAGAGCCCTACCTTCAAGACTTGCTATCATAACCTCATCAGAGTGTAGTCCATGGCCTAGAACAGGTTTAACCTGCAAGTATGGTACTGCTAGAAGCGTTGTTATTAATACCAGAATGCTTAGTACTTTGACTCTCATTGTATGAGATATCTCACAATCTATAATATAAGGTTTATCTGCCTTCTATCAACTATAGGATAACTTTTTATGATGCTGGAGAACTATGAGATATGATGTCAAGAAGGATTATGATTACAACAGTAGCATCTCTGTTGCTGCTTCTATCAGCACTCATAACACTATCATCCATTGCAAGAGTATATGCCCAAGGTGAGGGTGTAGGACTAACAGAACCCATGCTCGTTAAGACAGATAAGGACTCTCTATATGTTGAGATAAGGTTCTGGTCAGAACCAGAGCCAAACAAGGATGTGAAGATGCAGATAAGGTTCCTTCAACCAGATCAGTCTAGGATACAGTTGCATGTTGATTATGCTGTTGTCATAGAGGATGCTCAAGGTAACAAGGTCTTTGAGCAGCCAGTCACACACTCAACACCTGGGATAGAGGAGTTGCCAGTTATGTTCCCTGCTGAGGGTCCATACACCATAACAGTCAAGGTCTCTGGAATACTGTTCATACCAATACCAGAGGAGAAGGCGGTATTCTCTGTAAGGGTTATACCAGAGTTCCCAGTAGCCCTGATAATACTTGCAGGTACAATAGGTGCTATGATAGCAATGTCAAGTAGATATAGGCGGTTTATGAAAATAAAGTAGAGAGCGAATTAGTTTACTAATACAATAGTATACTTATATTACCCCTTGCTACTTTTTGCTACTACTCCTCTTCGCTATCATCGCACTGACTCCAACTATAACTCCTGCAGCCCCAAGCCCTAATCCAACCATGCCGTAGTTGTATGCACTCTCAACCTGTATGCTCTTACTCCCTTCCATCTCATCAACCTTCATGCTAAGATCATCAACCTTTGCTGATAGAGAGTCTATGCTCCTCTGCAACTCTGCTAGTGCTGCCTGTAACCTCGGCGCTACATCTGCACTATCACTACCCTCAACATCAGGAAAGGATATCCTACCTTTGCCCTCAACATCCTCTATAAGCACGCTAGCATCTACAGGGTTCCCTGCTACACTACCCTTCATGTATATAGAGTAGGTCCCAGTCCTAGTAGGTATTATTGGAGAGATGTAGACTCCAAGCTTACCCTCTAGAGGCTCTATATCTATGCTCTTACTTGCATTGCCATACCTAACCTCTATGCTCAGGTTGGATGGGTCTACAGCATAAGGTCTTCCATCCCTTATAAACTCAAAGTATATCGCATTCCTCTCTCCTATAACTGGAGGTTCGTTCAACCATCCTACAACTATCTCAACGTTCCCAGCAACAACGTTTGTGTGTGCATACGCATTACTTGTACTGGTCAGCGCTAATATAGCAACAGTAACAATACCTAGTACACCAATCGAATTAATTATACTCTTCATGAATGATATGAGGTTCTCAGATATATAAATCAATACCATATGAATAAAAATAATTAATGGATAAACTCTACTAATGCCCGTTACTATGCTCCTCACTCTTCATTATCTCATTTACCCCAACAACTACTGATGAGCCTCTTGGTAGGGTTACTATCCTGTCATGGGGGTTCTTCAGTGCAACGTCAACTATCTTACCCATAGCAGTGCCCTCCTCATGCGTGCTTGTAAGATCAGCATGGTAAACGCACATCTTACCCTTCTCTGAGACCTTGTCTAGGAGCATCATCTCAGGCTCCTCTAGCAATCCATCCTCTGCACTACCAACCAGCACTGTTATAACTGGTTTGCCATCAGCATCACACGGCACTCTCAATGCTACATGCCCACTCATTATGTGATATGGACTAGCATCGTAGATCAGGATGAAGTCATTAGGATCTATCCTCTTCCAGTCTAGCAGTAAGGTTACCGTATCTCTAACAACATCTGTCTTCATCCCTTCTTCGGCAGCGGTGCTGGATGGTATAACATATGCTATTGCAAATGTCATCATAAGAGCAATACCTGCAGCCGCAACTATCCCTGTAGATCTGTTCAGCATAAACTCTCTATCCAACCATAGTAGAAAAGATTTATGGTACAACAGTCGAATGGTTAACTGAAATAATAAAAAATGGATGGATAATACCTAATTAATAGAGTGAGAATGTATACTCATCCTATTGGGCATTCGCCTTGCCATCAGTATCACCATTAGCAGGGATACACCTACTATAATAGCAATGCCTAGAGGGAATTCAGGTACAACTGTTATGCTGAACCTAACGCTCTCTCCAGTATCGTTAACATCAGTTAGGAGTAGTGTGTATCTACCCTGCTCTGTGAAGAATGAGCCATCATACACCTGAGTAGTACGCATAGTCTTGCTCCTATGACTTCTATCAACATGCTCATCATTTACATCGTAGAGCATAACATCGTATCTAACACTCTTCAACTCCTCCCCTGTCTTAGGATCTTTGAATGTGAACCTGAAGTACACTGTATCATTAACGTTTATGGTGCTTGGAGCAAACTGCATCTCTACAAGGATGCTACCTTTGCTGGATGTTGCTGCAAGTGTAGGGCTCCAGTCTAGGTTTGAGAGATCTGCCTGCCCTTGTTGTGTAGTGTCTATAGCCCCATCCTTAACATCCCCAACTGGGACCAACTCTATTATCATAGCATCCCTCATCGCATCTGGCATTGTAAGAACCTTATCTGCTATGCTCAGTAACCTGCTCTTAGGTGTCATGTAGTGCACAACCACAAACCCCTCTGCTGCTCTATCAACAGTTATTGGTTCCTCAACACCGTTAAGCATACCCTTGAACTCCTTGCTTGCCAATGCAGTGAACTCCTTGCTTATGAAGAACTCAAAGTGGAAGAGCGGTATATCCTGAACGAACTCTCTATCCCAGTTGAATGGCATAACTGCTCTCATGCTCATGCTTGCTGGATCGAAGTCAAAGTCGGATAGCGCATCAAAGTAGGATATGGTCTCTATGTTGTACTCCTTGCCCTCATATGTTACCTTGAACTCCCTTGCCTCAGATAGCGTTATGAGCAACTCGTAAGATGCTCTATCAGCCTCCTCAAGCATGTTACCATCCATGGCAATCACCGTAGCCTCTATTCTGTACAAGCCAGCATCCCTGAATGCCTTGCCTCTAACGGTAAGAGGCTCACTGCCATCTGCTATGTAGAAGCCAGACTCATTCCTCTTACCCTCTATGCTTATCCCATCATCCATTGTAGGCTGAAAGTTTATAGTAACCTTATCTCTTGATGTGTAGAACTTCTCATGCAGCAGTGGTTCATTTGTTGCAAATCTGCTAACCTTCAGTTCATACCCAACCCCATTCACACTCTCATTACGCTCAGCATCTATAAGCTCTAGCAGAAGGCTCTGCTCATTCATGCTTCCATACCTCTTCATCTCTGGCACCAACTCAACGTGAATCTTTGCTATTCTATCACCAACGCTCTTTGCTATACTCTCACCCCTTCCAAGACCATGTCCATACGCATCTTCAACTGCTAATGCAAGTATAGAGAGTAGCAGTATTGCTACAGTTAACATTGTTAGTAACCTTTTCATCATATATAATGGATCTCTAGCTTTTATTAATTCATTTATAGTACAACAATAGAAAATAGATATATAGATGGATAGATATTATCACTTGCCTCTAAGGACATTCTTCACTCTTCTGTAATCGTTCACACCCTTTGCGAAGAGTAGCGATGCTATCACTATTATAGAGGTGAGTATAGGAGTGGCAGCATCCACAAGCCTAAACGTTGCAACCTTTTCTTCCTGCTTGCCATCAGTCTGAATCCGATCCTCTAAAGGAACTGCTAGGGTTGGTCTAGCCTTTATTGCTATGCTCCCTATCTTGTTACCCTCAGGCTCTGCAAACCACACACTGTTCCCATCTATGGTGAGCCACTGGTTGAATGGGTTGCTCGTTGGTATCTCAACATCCCTAACCCTACCTGTACTAGGGTCAAGCACACCTATCTTTGGCACTACATGCTGTGCAAACCACACATTGCCATACCTATCCTCTGCCAGCCCAAATGGCAATGCCTTGCTGTCATTTGCATTGTATGCTGTGAACCTCTCAAGTATTGGGTTGAACATAATAACTCTATTGCCTAGATGCTCTGCTATCCATATGTTACCATTGCTATCTAGCATTAGTGCTGTAGGCTCCTTGAGGGGTTCTTTAGGCATGTACTCCTTAACATCCATGCTCTCTGGCTCTATCCTTGCTATCTTTCCTGCTATCGACTCTGCAACCCATATATTGCCTAGATCATCCTCTAGCAGTGCTATAGGGAATGACTCCTTGGTTGGTAATGCGTAAACCTTGAATGTTCCATCTCTAACATTGAACGATGCTACAGCATCCTTATCAAGCAATGCAAGCCATACCATACCCTTACTATCAGCCATTATGTAGCTCAGCCTTGCACCATCTGGGGCATCATATAACCTGTATGAACCATCTCTGGCTACGTATCCAAACTTGCTGCTTGAAGGATCGACGAACCATACCCTGCCAGAGGCATCCCTGCTTAAGATGGTTACAAGGTTTATGCCATCTATCCTGTACTCCTTAAACTCCTTGCTATCCATGTTGAAGAGCCATACCCTTGCTCCTCCAACATCGCTTATCCAGAGCATCCTGCCATCAACTACAAGGTGGTATGGTTTTGCATTGCTTACTGGCATGGCATACTCAACAACCTCAAGTTCAAGATCATCAAGCCTAGGTTTGAGGTTGAACTCCATTGGTACTGCTATGTTCAATGCTCTTTCTCTACTTGCAAGTACCTCTACAGTCCATGAGCCATATGTAGGGAATGTTATGCTCCCTGTGTACCTTCCATTACCTACAGGTGTTGCTTGGTACTCAACTGGTGCGATACCCTCTCTGGGCATCGAGGCCTTGAGCCTAACAGATGATACATCAGCAAGAGTACTGATACCATCTGGTGCTGTTAGCATGATGTTGAACCTATTCTCTCCTAGCATAGCAGGCTCTATGCTGAGTACTATCCTAACCTGATCATCCAGCCAGTAGCCTGTTAGCCTGTTTGTTGCATCTCCTCCTACTCCTACTGCTACTCCTACTCCATCGCTACCATTGCCTATGGGCTGAACAGCAAGGAGCTTTATGCTCTCTCCCTCTGGAGGCACAGTATTGACTATCATGCTTATCACTAGCATTAGTGCTAAGCCTATGATGGATTCTACCCTTACACTCTTTGCAAATACCATGTTAAAGGTACCTCCTACTGCTACTGCTGTTGTGGTTGTACCTGCACCCTTCTCTGAAGTAATCAGCATGCCCATACCCTTCCTATGGAGGAGTTGGTTGTATGCCCCAAAGCCAGTCATCACACCTACTATCCCAAGCTTTATCAGAAGCAGCATACCATATGTACTGCTTAGCAGTGTAGCAGTGTTACTCTCTATGGCAAAGAGCATGAACGTTCCAGTTATCGATGCTATTGCAAGGCATACCACAATCATGCTTGAGAACCTAGGTATCATGATCAATGCGAGGGGAGCCTCTGCTCTAGATGATGGTAAGAGCGTATAAGCCATGTAGAGCAAACCTCCAACCCATACAGATGCTACGATGTTGTGAACAAAGTCTGCAATGGTTGGTAACACTGGCTCTGCTAGACCTGCAGAGTGGCTTAGTAGGCTATTGGTTGCTATCAGCACTGCTCCAATCGCTATAGATGTATATGCTGTGTACCTGCTCTTAACTGCTAGTACAGCAAGTAGTATTAGGGCAAGACCAAGCCTCACAAGCACTATAGTGCCATATCTGTTGGTTAGTGCATCAACTATGCTAGACTCAAGCCTTACAGTATTTACACTTATCATGGCTATGCCTGATGCTATAACCGCAACCACTGCAATAGTTAGGAGCATCCTCAGCCTTGAGTCATGCATGGCTACTGCTGTGTAATCTGAATGCCTTTTAGCAAGTAGGAGTACTGCTACTATACCAGAGCCCAACATGATACTCTGCCCAACCATCCCTGGGAACCTTGCAAGTGACTCTGGCAAGAGCACTATCTCCTTACTGCTCAATGTAGGGGTATCCTCAACCTTCAACTCAACATTGCCAACAGCAAATATGGTTGTGTAATCTACCACATGCCCATCTACCTTAGAGAGCACTCTAGTCTTTACAATATAGATATCATCCTGCAATGGCTTTAATGTTACCTTGAGTCTTAACTCATCTCCATCATCATATGCCAGATCGTTGTTATCAACCCTGTTGCCAGATGAGTCTAGAACCTCTACCCTGCTGAACCCTATCTCAACTGCTTCGCTGAACCTCATCCTCACCTCTGTTGGTGCATTATTAAGTCTAGCAAGGTTTGCTGGTTGAGACTCAAGCAGTATAGGATGTGCATATACATGCTTGAATGATATAGAGGCTAGTACTGTTGTTGATATGACAAGGATTATGAGTAGTTGGAGAACTGATAACCTCATTCTATATTACTCTCTCTACATTCAATTTATGCATTATGGTACAGCAATCTAACAGCAGAGATGGTAAGGAAACCTTTAAATCCTCATTCTAGATAAGAAGCACAATGGCTACTATAAGCAAGGAGGTTATAATAGATGCTCCAGTGAAGGAGGTATTCACATACTTTGCTAGACCAGAGCACATGTCTGAGCAGTTCCCAAAGGAGATAGGAATGAACGTAATCCCAATAGAGGTCAAGGAGGGGTTTGGCGTTGGCACAGTATTCAGGATTACAGGGAACTTTGGAGGCAAGGTCCTTGAGTGGGACTGTGAGACGCTAGAGTATATACCAGAGAGGAAGATAGTTGCAAAGCAGATAGATGGTCCATTCAAGAAGTGGATGATAACGGTTGAGTTTGAGGATGTTGGAGAGGATAGGACTAGAACAAGGATGACAGTTGATTATGATCTGCCATTGAGCTTCATAGGCAGTATAATGGATAAGGTAAAGATAGAGAAGGAGGCTGAGAGAGGGATAGAGAATGGACTGTACAGGGTTAAGGCATTGCTAGAGGGTACTGGTTCTATACCCGTGTACATAACCCTTGATGCTTACAGGAAACTGCTAAGGGTTAAGGAGAACATGAACTGTAGCGTCTCTGAGGCTATAGTAAGGCTTATAGAGAGCAAGCCAATAGCAAAGTAAATCCTCCTCTTCTTACTTACTTTTGTTTTCATCTTTCAAGATTTAAATATAGAGTCAAGACCCGATATGAGATGGAGTATAGGGCCTGTAGCTCAGCCAGGCAGAACAGAAAGGAAGTAATTTAGTAGTGCCTAAAGCGGCTGGCTCTTAACCAGTAGGTCGTGGGTTCGAATCCCACCAGGCCCGCTAACCATCTTATTAGCCTGCTCCTCTATCCAATCATAACCCTTCTTTCTTTCTATTGCCATTTCTATCTAGAAGTTGGATAAATTCCTTATATATATTTGCAAAATAGAGACCTTTTTCTGTAATCTCTATATGCCTATCTGAGATGACTATCAGTCCATACTTTGCTAGGGTATCAAGGCATCTGTTAAGAGTTCTATTATCAACTTTCAATCTCTGCTTCATCCATGCCTTCCTCTGGGGCCCATCCTTTAGGAGCATGAGTATGAGACCACTTATCTCAGTTAGCGTTCTTCTCTGCATCTAATTAGGTAGAAGATACTTGTATTTTGGCTTTATGTCATATTAGATTATGTATATCGTAGCAGATCATCATATATTGATCATAATTATGAATATTAGATACCTTTCTTTGTGAATTTGTGACCACCATCACTACTCTTGCCAAAGTGATAACCAAACCTAACATGGGAGCAGTTGGGATCAGTACATATCTTCTCACTCCATGCTATGTATACCCCTCTACCTTTGCTTAACATACTAACATCGTCTATGATCACACCATCTTTCACTACTATAGGTGAAGAGATTGTAAGCCCTGAATCCTTACTATTTATATACATTATACTGCTCTCATCTTTATCCCTTTCTAGAAGTAGGAGTATGCCCACATCTCTTCCCTCGACATCTAGGATGATACTCCTTATAACATCATAGTCATCAGTAGCAACTGCTATAGTATCTCTAATACTCTTACCATACATACTTGTAAACCGCAGTCCATCATTAGCTATCCATGCTATGCATACTAGTGAACCATCTGCCTTTACAATAGGCGATCTACCCTCGCCAATCTTTACCACATCACTGAAACTCCTGCCTCCATCATCACTATACCCCATGTATATGCTAAAGTCATCACCATTATTATTATTAGCAGAGTCACTACTCATCCATACCATGTATACACTACTACCATCAGCATCCATGGATACAAAGCCAGAATCAGCAGCAGTAGTAGCATCCATACTACTGAGGATTACAGGATCAGAGAAGGTATTACCATTATCATGGCTTGCCCTGAACGTGACAGCAAAAGAACCTTGAGAGTTATCATGCCATGCAATATACACGTTTGAGCCATCAGCAACAAGCGTTGGTGCCTCAGACTCACCGCTGCTATCACTTATATTTAGTGTATTAGAGAATGTTGACCCACCATCGTTGCTTATTCTGAGCAGTATCTCACTACTGCCATAGGTTAGGTCTACCCATGCAACATATACAGTTGGACCACTAGCATCAATAACTGGGTATTCAGAGTCCCCCTCGTTGTTGCTGAGGTTTATGGTAGAGAATACTAGAGCATAACCATCACTACTACTACTGTTACTCAAGAAGATATCGTACTGCCCATTGCTCTCTCCACTCCATAGTATATTCACGTAGGAGCCCTTGGCTATAATCCCTCTTAGCCTTACGCCATCAACCCCTTCAGTATTGTAAACCAGTATGGGGTCTCTAAATGTTGCTCCACCATCATTGCTTGCCCTTAGCATGATAGCATCATTTACAGGATCATGCCATGCTATGTATACATCAGAACCCTCTACAGCCATGACTACATCTGCTCTTAGTATCCCACTATTTGCTATTGAGATACTTCCATTCCCTGTTATTATAGATCTTAATGGTATGATCCCAATACCCATGTACTGCATTATAGCATATACAAGTAGTGAGGCTATGAGCACTGCTACAAGGCCTCTATCTCTTAGCCTTATCATCCCCATCTGAATGAGAGTGGAGAAAGCATTGCCTTGCCGTTATCTGGTGCAGAGTCCATAAGGTAATCTGGTTGTCCATGAATCGATGTATCAACATTTACCATGACATCAACACTCCACCAGAAGAGTACTGGTTCTCCTATAACTCTAGCATCCAGATCTATATCAACTCTATTACCCCTCATATCATCATCTATCTTAAGCATCGGTACTAGCCATTTATTACTGCTAGCATCGAACACAGCAAGGTACCAGCCGTTAATACTCAAGCCCTGCCCCTTAGGGAAGTACGGTATAACCAGCTTGTACTCCCTCTTCTGGAGGGATGCTGTAATGTACTCTATACTCCATATGTATACTACCTCATACTCGTCTCTGTAATATCCTATGTTATCTGCAAGCTCTATACTGAAGAGTAACCCACCATCAGTGGTCCTCTTCACACTAGCATTGAGTATATCATGATAGCCTCCCACCATTGGAGTAGGTTTATTGGAGAAGAGTGGGAGTGCATACACATCGCCTTTGGCATCGCTGATGCTTGATGTTACTGGCATATTTTGTACCAATATGAGCAAGCCCGATGCTATAAGCAGTATGCTTATGCTGATGATGATAAATAGTATAGCATGCTTACGGAGAACGCTACTCATGCAGTATATATGTAGGGATTTGTTATAAAAACTTCCTCATCATCTCATTCTTCTGCATATACTGCTAGAGTTGCTCCTGCCCCTGTATTGTCTTAACAACCATATCCTTGAGTCTATCTGGTATATCATACTTCGCTAGTGCCTTTGCTGGTTCGCTTAGCAGTTGCTTCCTGAACTCTGGGTTCTTTGCAGCCTCAAGGAATATACTGTTAAGTATCTCTAACTCTTTACTATCTATCTCCTCTATGCCCATTAGGATGGGTGTAGATAACCAACATATAATGTTTATTAGTACCAACATCATCGGTATAGTTGCAATTATCATTCTAATCACTTTACCTATAATATTTACAAGCAGATTGGTTAAACAGGTTCCATCTAATAACATATGTGTTGACAACATCTAAATAGTTGTTAGTGTTAGAGCGTAGGAGAGTAGAGGAGGCTGTTACATCTTGCCAATAGCGGAATATTTATCAAAGTTAATAGTCAGAAGGGCAGTCTGGCTGGTCCTCTGCTCACTTGCTTTAGGTATGTTCTTCTCTGAGGTCTCACTTGCTTACCTATTACCTCTCATCCCTGTATTCCTTGTAGGTATGATGGGGTCTGCTGGATTGATGATAACCATAAAAGATCTCTTCAGATCAGGGATAAAGCCATCCAAGATCTCCGTAATACTTGCATCACAGTTTATCATCTCTACATCTGTAGGCTTTGTACTAGCATTGATCTTCTTCAACGTTATCTCAGACCTTCCAAATCTGGCACTTGGACAGGTGCTCCATGGTGCTATGCCTAGTGAGCAGACAACCCCTGTATGGATAAGGCTTGCAGGTGGCAATACCGCACTTGGCATCACAACACTCATGCTCTCCACACTAGCAAGTCCGTTTGTATCACCCGTGATGGTGCTGGTGTTTGCTGGAACATGGGTTAATCTTGATTATATAGTCATGTTTGAATCTCTACTCTTAAGCGTTATGCTCCCTGTACTTATAGGCTCATTCATACGCTCAAAGTATAATAATACTATGGCTAGGTATGACCATGTCTTTTCTACAACATCAGTCCTCTTCGCACTACCAACTGTAGCAATAATAGGTGCACTAGCAGCATCATTCCTCTCCATACAACAACTACACATAATCATTTTGGCGGTCATCGCCTCTCTTGCACACTTTGCATCTACCTTGCTTATAGGGTTAGTTATACCCAAGGTACTAAGGTGGAATGCCCTAGACGTACCTGTTTCAATCTACAACTTGAGCATGAAGGAGTTTACTGTAACACTTGGTGTTATAATCATAGCAGGATTAGATCCAGAGGTAGGGGTTCCTGCAGCGATCTATGGAATAATGCATATGGCTGCAGCTCCTATAATAGCAAGATGGCTCTATTTAGCACGGATTAGGAAGAGTAGTGCATCATGACTCTATTCTATTCTATTCTATTCTATTCTAGAATGAACCATCACTCCTAATTATAAATAAATAAGATGGTATCTTAGCACTATACGTGCTTGAGCTTAGAAGCCAGAAGTACGTAGATAACATGCCAAAGGTAATGCATGTGAAGGATACTCTGAAGAGAGCACTACCTATAGCAAGGTGCATAGGGGTTACAAGGCTTGCAGATATAACCCATCTTGATATGCTAAGGATACCAAACTACTCTGCTGTACTTCCTGGAACTGATGATTACATCTGGGTCTACAGTGGTAAGGGTCCAACTAGGGAGCATGCAAAGGCAAGTGCTGTAATGGAGAGTATAGAGCGTTACTCTGCACTAGCAAGTGTATTCTTCAGCGATGGTCAAAGGAGGAGTAGCAGGGTATTACATGGTAGCATGGCTGAGATGATAAGAGAGTATGGAAGGGAGTATGTGCTTCATCCAGATGATGTTGTTGAAGCAGTAAGCCCAAACTACACTGAGTATATGAAGATGGACTTCTTTGAGGGTTACGATCTCATAGGTAGGGAGCATACGATAGTACCTGCTGGACTTGTATTGACTAGATACGATGTTGTTGCTAGTAGGAATGGTAGGTTCAACCCATTCCTCTACTCCCATAGTAATGGGCTTGCATCTGGAAACACTATAGAGGAGGCTATACTACAAGCATTATGCGAGGTGATAGAGAGGGATGCAGTTAGCATAGCAGAGTTAAGATCAAGCATACTGCATTTCCATCTCTTGAAGAGTAGCATACAAAGGTTAAGAGCATACGGGCTTAGGTTGATGGATGTAGATCCATACTATGTAGATGATCCAAACATATACCCTGAGGTTGATCTCAGCAATGTTGAGCATCCTCATGCTAGACATCTGATCTCTAGGTTTGAGCAGGAGGGCATACAGCTACTGGTTAAAGATATAACATCAGATGTTGGAGTACCAACGTTCATAGCAACAAGCATCCAATGGATTACACATGATTATGGATACCTTGCTGAGGGTCATGGTACCCATCCAAACAAGGATGTAGCACTGATAAGAGCAATAACTGAGGTATCGCAGACTAGAGCAGCAAACATACAGGGTGCAAGGGACGATCTGAGGAGGATGAACTACGAGATGGGTAATACTGCAGAGAGCAAGGCATGGCAGTTCATGCACTCAAGCAGGAAGGTAGGGTATGAGAGTATAAGGGATGAGAAGAACTCTGATGTCCTTGACGATATAGAGTTTATACTTGATAGGTTAAAGGGCAATGGTCTGAACAGGGTTATAGTTGTTAACCTTACAGATGAGGGGCTAGGGGTATCAGTTGTTAGAGTCATAGTTCCAGGGCTTGAGACGTTCAAGGTAAGCAAGAGTGTTATAGGCTCAAGGGCAATGAGATATATGTATTCATAACATATACTAACTGATGAGAGAATGGATAGAGGAAATGTAACAATGATAGTATTCCTGGGTCCAAGTCTGAGCAGAGAGAAGGCTAAGAGCATACTTCCAGATGCAGAGTATAGACCCCCAGCAAGGAAAGGTGATCTATTGAGGGTTGGGAGCAACTCTATAGTAGGGCTAATAGATGGTGTATTCCTTCAGGATTACCCTCCAACACCGATAGAGGTATACACAGCAATAGCAAAAGGAGTAAAGGTCTTAGGCGCAGCAAGCATAGGTGCATTGAGGGCAGTTGAACTTGAGAGGCTTGGCATGGTAGGTATAGGCAAGATATTCAGGCTATACAAGGAGGGTAAGATAGAGGGGGATGATGAGGTTGCTGTTACCTTTGATAGCAGAGACTACTCACTCCACTCAGATGCTCTAATAGATATAAGGTATACACTCTACCATGCATACAAAGTAGGCGTGGTAGGTGATGATACAAGGAGGAGGCTTGTCAGGATAGCAAAGGGTATCTACTTCCCATACAGGAGCTACGATGCAGTGATAAGCAAGGCTAGAGAAGAAGAGGAAGGTATCGACGAAGATGAGTTAGATGCCCTTGAAGGTTACCTCTCCTCCAATAGAAGGAGTCTCAAGGAGGAGGATAGCATAAAACTACTCAAATTTCTAAGAAAATACACCAATAATAAGACATAAATTGAGAGTTATGTAGAAGAATAAGGGAAGTAGAGATGGGTTTTGGTAGGTTCTTGGTAAGGCGTACCATAAACATGTCCATAGTGCTCTTCTTCACAGTATTCATAACCATAGCACTGCTAGGCCCAAGTATGGATAACATATTGAAACTCTCTATAGAGCATGAGGTCAGGCAGGAGGTCATAAACAATAGAGCGTTGGTATCTGGAATGAGTACTCAGGAACTTGAGAGGTATATAAGGGAGCAGATAGATGCAAGGATGAAGGCTATAGGGCTTGATGAGCCATGGTACTCTCCAAAGAGGCTCTGGTTCACAATGCTAAAGATACTAACATTCGATCTAGGAAGATCGTACTTCCTTATAAGCGAGAGTGGTTCAAGCAGGGTTGCAGATATAATAATGGAGAGGTTACCTAGAACCGTACTGTTATTCACAACAGCAACTGCAATAGTTGCTGTCATAGGCATATTCATAGGGGCATTCGCTGCAAGGATGCATGGCACAATTGTTGATAGGATAAACTCTGCCTTTGCTGTAATAAGCAGCAGTTTCCCTCTATGGTGGACTGGTATGATCATGATACTTGTATTTGCATTCACACTCAACATATTTCCTGCTAGAGCAACTCCTGTTGTGCCAGCATCAGACCCATCTTATCCATTAGCATTGCTCTACCATATGCTACTGCCATTGCTTACCATGATCCTCATAGGCTTTGGTTCATGGAGTTACATAATAAGGAACCTCATCATAGGAATACTTGCAGAGGACTTTATAATGGCAAAGAGGGCAATGGGCATACCAGAGAGGAGCATTGTCTATTCACATGCTGTGAAGAATGCTGCGCCTCCAATAGTAACAATAGTCTCACTCTCAATCTCATCATCCATAGGTGGAGCGATAATATCAGAGGTGGTATTCGATTGGCCAGGGATAGGCAAGTTATACTTTGATGCAATAAGTGTACTAGACCTCCCAGTCATAGTAGGCCTTACTTATATAACCACGCTTGTATTCCTCATCAGTATATTCGTGGCAGATATACTCTATGGCTACTTCGATCCTAGGGTGAAGGTAGGTTAGCATGGGCGATAAACCAATAAAGTCAATGCTCTCTTTAACATACATATGGGGTGAGTTTAGGAGGAGCAAGGTTGGGCTTGCTGGACTTGCAATACTCCTCATCCTCATCGCTATCTCTCTAATGGCATTCGTATCTGCTCCTTTGGATAGGCTTAGGGACTGGAACGATCCATCAGCATGGACCTTCTACCCTAGGGGTGCAATGCCAGCATGGGTTAACATATTCTCTACAAGCAAGTTACCAGAGCATCTTATACTCGATAGGCCAGAGGTCAGCGTTGAGGATTCAGCCTTGAATATAGTCGTGCATAGGTATAGGTTCAACTACTCATACGATGAGTTCCCTAGCGACTTTATGCTCAACTACAGGGTTAGGTATGAAGGCTCTGCACCATTGCTCTTGCTCAGCATTGTTAGACCAGATAATGATAGCATAGAACTTGCTAGGGTATCGCTCCCATATGCTAGCAGAGAGCAGGTTTACGATGCAACGTTATTCTCTACCGATAGGGCGGTACAGGATGGGGTAGCAAATAACATAGGCAAGTACAGGTTCCCCATATCTAGAGATGCAACAGTTACAGCAGTATTCTCCTCCTATGAAGAGAGGAAGGTTATGAAGGGCGTATACACGGTTGAGGTAAGGTTCTTCCTCTTCAACAATGGCGAGGATGAATTGATTGCAAGCAAGTTCATAGTTGGTGGCAAAGTCTATGGTATTCTAGGCACAGATGATCTCAGGAGGGATCTTAGCATAGGGCTTGTATGGGGTGCACCAATAGCACTCTTCATAGGCATATCTGTAGCATCGATATCAGTGCTCATAGGCATGGTGTATGGGATAATCTCTGGCTACAAAGGAGGGTCAACAGATGAGGTTATGATGAGGGCTAATGATGTTGTGTATGCACTCCCAGCATTACCATTGCTCATCCTTCTAGCAGTATCAGTTGGTAGAAGCATACTCCTCATAGTTGCTTACCTCATCATATTTGGCTGGGTAGGAATAGCAAAGGTCTCTAGGAGTATAGCACTCCAGATAAAGAACCTAGCCTATGTCGAGGCAGCAGAGCTGATGGGCCAATCAAGCATAAAGATAATCTTCAGGCACATATTTCCACAACTCCTACCTTACACATTTGCAAGTATAGCAATATCTGTGCCTGGGGCTATAATAACAGAGGCTGGGCTTAGCTTCCTAGGCTTAGGGGATCCTACTATGCCTACATGGGGCCAGATGCTTCATGATGCTAACCTGTATGGTGCTGCTGCTAGGGGCTTATGGTGGTGGATAGTCCCTCCAGGCTTGATGATAGCATTGACGGGTTTGGCATTCGTGCTTATAGGCAATGCCTTGGATGCAATAATCAATCCAAGACTTAAAAGGTTATGACGACGATGATGATAATGATGATAGTAATAATAATCAACATAATTGAGTAAGCTAAAAGATGAGTCTTTCTTACAGTATAAGTATAATCGTTCATCATTCTCAAACATGTGAACCATCTTAATGGTTAAATACCAAAAGCAGTTAACAGACATATGCTCATCCCAGCCAAGGAGCAGCAGCATATAAGGGAGATATTTGCAAGTAAGTTGAAGCATGAAGTAAATGTAGTGGTCTTCACACAGAACTTTGAGTGCTCATACTGCAAGGAGAATAGGGAACTCATAGATGAGTTGGCATCACTCTCAGATGGTAAGATAAAGGTTGAGGTCTATGACTTTGTTGAAGATGAGGCAAAGGCAAAGGAGTATGCTATAGATAAGATACCTGCAATAGCACTCATAGGGGAGAAGGACTATGGGATAAGGTTCTTCGGCATACCTACTGGATACGAGTTTGGTGCACTGCTTGATGATATAATAGATGTATCGAACAGGAAGACAAGGCTTGCGAACACTACCAAGGAGGCACTTAAGAAGATTGACATGGATGTAAGCATAAAGGTCTTTGTAACACCAACATGCCCATACTGCCCAAAGATGGTTAGATTAGCCCATCAGTTTGCTATGGAGAGTGATTACATAACAGCACATATGATAGAGTCCATAGAGTTCCCACAGTTAGCAAACAGGTACAACGTGATGGCTGTACCAAAGGTTGTTATAAACGATAGGATAGAGTTCGAGGGTGCTGTACCAGAGCCGTACTTTGTACAGTATGTACTTGCTGCACTTGAAGATCATCGTCATACATGATATCATCCATCCATCCATCCAAACCAACAAATCCATCCCATTTATTTGATCTGTATGATGCTGAGTGATGGGATAACTCGTTAATAAGTTACATGCCTCTCTTCTATCCAGACCTAGTCCTAGATACCCTCTTCATACCTCTACCCCTTCTGGTCTCTGCGCTGGTTAACATCATATACAAGAGTGCCTTCTGTGCATGCAATCTATTCTCTGCCTGTTGCCATACCACTGAGTATGGACCATCTATAACACTATCTGTAACCTCCTCTCCACGCTTAGCTGGCAAGCAGTGCATGAATATGGCATCGCTCTTAGCCATTGCAATGAGATCATCGTTTACCTGATACCTTGGTAAGAATACCCTGAGCCTCTCCTCCCTCTCAGCCTCCTTGCCCATCGACACGAATGAGTCTGTGTATACCACATCAGCATCTCTTACAGCATCTTTAGGATCTTCCATGATCTCTACATAGCCATTGTGCTCCCTAGCAAAGTTCACTGCATCCTGCAATGGCTCATAGTCCTTTGGGCATGCTACCTTCATGATCATACCTGTTAGCGTAGATCCTATTATGAGGCTGTTGCATACGTTATTGCCATCACCAACCCATGCAACTGTCAAGCCAGCAAGTTTACCCTTAACCTCTTTTATGGTTAGAAGATCACCAAGTATCTGGCAGGGATGGTATAGGTCTGATAGCATGTTTATAACTGGAACATCTGCTGCTCTAGCCAGTCTCTCAACATCGTTATGTGCATAGACCCTAGCCCCTATAGCATCTGCATACCTTGATAATGTCCTTGCAGTGTCCTCTATGCTCTCTCCTCTAGATAATTGTATATCACTAGCGTTGAGTGTTATTGCATAGCCTCCAAGTTCTCTTATGGCAACATCAAAACTAACCCTAGTCCTTGTGGATGGCTTCTGGAATATCATAACAAAGACCTTATCCTTTAGCCTCTCCATATTCAGTCTATATCTATGCTCGCCTTTACTCTTACTACTACTCTTACCTCCTCTACCACTCCTACCCTTCATCGTCTCTGCTATACTCAATATCTCTGCTACATCTTTGCTATCCAACTCCATCAGGGTTAAGAGGTCCTTCTGCATGGACATCACCATATACTCCTCTTCCTAATCATCTCTCCTCCTCATCATCATCTACTATTATTATTGTTACTACCTTCAACTATCTGTTCAACGAACTCTCTAGAATTGAATGGTATGAGATCATCATAGCCTTGCCCTACACCTAGATACACTATTGGCTTATTGGTAACATGCACTATAGATAGTGCTGAGCCTCCCTTGTAATCACTATCGCTCTTTGTTAGTATTATTGCATTAAAGTCTGTATACCTCTGGAACTCTCTAGCCTGCATTATAGTATCATTCCCTGCTAGTGAGTCACCAACGAATATCTTCAGGTCTGGCTTTATAACCCTTACGATCTTTGCCATCTCATCCATGAGGTTCCTGCTTGTCTGCATCCTACCTGCTGTATCTATGAGTACTGTATCAACCCTGTGTGATCTAGCATAAAGCACGCCATCCCTGCCTACTGCTGCTGGGTCTGCACCATAGCGTTGCGCTATAACCTTTATCCCTAATCTGTTGGCATGCTCTGTTATCTGCTCTATTGCCCCTGCTCTATGTGTATCCCCAGCAACTATAACTGATGATATGTTATTCTTCCTTAGTAGGTTTGCAAATTTGGCTATAGTTGTTGTCTTACCAGTACCATTTATACCTAGGAAGAGGATGATGTAGGGTTCTCTCTCCTTACTCTTCTTGCTGTTTACCATCTCTACTATGTCTAGAGTGCCAGCATTACTGAATATTGAGAGCATTATATCCTTAAGGGTATCCTTCACTATATCCTGCGTATCCCTGCTCTTATCGAACCTCTTCCCTACAAGTTCACTCTTGAGCGTATTATGCAGGTGGCTTATGGTCTCCTGTGCAACATCGCTCTCAAGTAGTGCTATCTCTATCTCTGAGAATACCTTATCTATATCTGCCTCACTTAACTCCTTCTCACTTAACCCCTTCACTATGTTGGAGAATGCCTTCTTGAGTCTATCGAACATTCAACCATCTCTCCTCCTCTTCTTCTGCTAATCAGCATACTACTGGCAGTGGTATATTATGTATCAACCCCTCTGCCTCTCCTGACTCTGCATCCTCTGCATGATAGAGTTCATCTCACCCCTAACGCTCTCTATCCTCATCTGAAGTTCCTGCTTCTGATTGCTTAAGGAGATGAGGGCGTTCTCCAGCTCTTTAACCCTAGACTCTATGTATGCTATAGCATCATCCCTGCCCTTCTCTATTGCTACTCCAGAACCTACGCTTACCAAGAGTTTATCCTTTGTACTGATCCTAGCATGTGTGTAAACCCCTACACCTATGGGCATTAGAGTATGTAGTTCATCCCCCTCGCCCTCCTTTGTATCTAGCCCTCTTATTGCATCTATTGCAAGCCTAGAATCCTGTATGAACCTAACTATGGTAGCCTCTCTAGCAGTAAGGTCATTCAGATAAGCCTCAAGCATCTTAAGCTGTGCTGCTAGGGAGTATAGTCTCTCCTCTGCGCTCATACATATCGTTCACTACCCCTGTTTATAAATGCATTACCTACTGCTCTCTGTTATATGATTATGCTTCGTCTACTCCTCCTCTCATCATCATCAGTAGTCTCTTCTTCTATTATCATGGGCTTAAACCTGTATGCAAGGTTATCATGGTGCTGCTCTATTACATGCCTCTCATAGCTCTCGTAGCTCGTAAAGTAAGCAGTACTATTACTACTACTACTGCATAACCTACACTTGAGCACGTACTTGCCCATAAAGAATTAGGTCTAGATACAAAAATAAATATTGATGGTTATGCCATAGCCTTCTTGAGTCTTGTATCAGCATCATCCCAGTTAACAACATTCCACCATGCATTTATGTAACTTGCCCTATCGTTCTTGTACTGCAGATAGTATGCATGCTCCCATACATCAAGTACAAGCAATGGTACAGTGCCATGGGCAGCCTGCATGTTATGCTTCTCTACGTTAAGGGTTAGGAGTTGGTTACTGCTAGGCTCATACACAAGCATAGCCCATCCTATACCTTCTACGCTCTTTGCTGTCTCTGTGAACTGTGTCTTGAATGCATCGAAACTGCCAAAGTTTGCATTTATCATATCTGCAAGTAATCCTCCAGGCTTGCCTCCTCCAGATGGCTTCATGTTTGGCCAGAATATCGAATGTAGTATATGGCCAGAGAGGTGGAACGATAGATCCCTCTCTATTGCTCTAACATCAACACCTTGAAAGTTATTCTTCCTTGCCTGCTCCAACTTGTCAAGGGCAGCATTTGCTCCATTAACATATGCTTGATGGTGCTTGCTGTGATGCAGCTCCATTATCTCCTTTGCTATGTGAGGCTCCAATGCACTGTAAGCATACGGTAGGCTTGGTAGTGTATACTTTGTTGCCATCCCGATCAATGCTGGAACATAATCATATTAATTAAACCTTATTATCCTTCATTCAGGCGTGAGGATAGCAGTAGCATCACATGCAACCATAGATCATATAGTTAGAACAATGTGTAAGAGTCTAGATACAGATAGGAGTGGTGATGATGGCATGGGCGGTTCATGTTCAGAAGTAATGAAGGATGAAGAAGAGGTCATAACTGTAGGTGGGCCAGTATGCTATGCTGGTCTCATGGTTAGTAGAGTATGCGATAGTATGATACCAGTGACTAGAGTAGGGTTCGATTTTAAAGGATATGCTGATATGCTGAGCAACAGGTATGGCATGAGTATACCATTGCGGGCATTCTGTGATCTACCAACCACTAGGTTCAGGTTGGTGATAAGGATGGATGGTACGAGGCAGAGCAGATCGCTATACCTCCTTGCTAGATGTGCAGATATAACTCAGGATATGCTAGGTGATCAAGAAGGCTTTGATGCATGTATAGTAAGCCCAGTGGTAGATGAGCTCGACATAGATGCTATAATGGCGCTTGCTAAACGCTCTAACTTCACATTCCTAGATCCCCAAGGTCTGCTAAGGAGGATTGATAGTATAGATGGGCATGTAAGCCTTAGGAGTACAGATCTGGATCCGAGCAGGTTGAGGATGGATGCTATTAAGGTAGATCTAGATGAGGCTTATGCACTTACAGGCATGCATGGGCTAGACTCGCTACATAGACTAAGCAAGTACTCAGATACTGTGGTGTTGAGCATGGATAACAGGGTGTTCATGTATAACAATGGTAGAGTGTATGAACTTACTACTGATATAATTGCTAGTAGGGATAGTACTGGGGCAGGGGATATATTCGCTGGCGCATATACATCAGCCTATATGAGCAGTAGGGATGCTGTATGGGCACTAGCGTATGGGGTAGCAGCAGCATACATCGCATTGAGTTCAGGCAGAATAGGGTTGGATAAGGTGCCAAACAGCAAGAGAGATGTTGAGTACCATGCCTACACTCTTCTAGAGAGGGTAAAGCATTAATCCTTGCTCGTCTATAAGTTATTATAATGTTGAGGTGGAGGCTAGCGCTGCCAGCAGTAGCGATATCACTCAGCATACTGCTACTACTATTATCACTACCCATGTACCCATCATCCTTACCCCTGCTAATAACCTCGAGTACAACACATATGTACACTAAGGTTATGTTGGAGTTTGATTCTTCTTCTACTACTATTGCTGCTACTGCTAAAGATGTGGAGAGTTCACTACTCTACTTGAAGAACAAGGGCTATGATATCAAACCTATAGATATGCTTAGTAATGTTGCAGATGGGGCGATAATCTACATACGCTCAGACCAGGTTGAGATGCTAAGAGAGGAGGAGGTTGTGAAGAAGATTAGTATCGATGAGCCTATAAGGATAGATAGATCACAGTCGCAATCCCAACCATCATCATCCCTTTCATCCCCTCCCTTCATATCTCAGACAAGCTTTGAGATAATAGGGCTGAACAGGATAGATGGTATGATTATGGATAAGCAGGGTAGAGCACTAACAGGAGAGGGTGTAAAGGTAGCGCTCATAGATACTGGAGTAGATTACACACATAAGGACCTCTATGGTTTTGGCAGGGATGGCAAGGTTATAGGAGGTTATGACTTCCTAGAGAAGGATGATGACCCTATCGATGTTGATGGTCATGGCACAGCTGTTGCAGGGATAATAGCTGCTGATGGTGAGATGAGAGGTATAGCACCAAAGGTCAAACTACTAGCATACAAGATAGCCTCTGGTAGCAACTACACCTCCTCGCTAGATATAGTTAGAGCACTGGAGAGGGCAGCAAGAGATGGGGCAGATATAGTGAACATAAGCATAGGCATGGATAGGGTGAACGAGGATATAGATAATGCTGTAAACAATCTTGTGAGGAAGGGTATAGTTGTTGTTGCGGCAGCAGGGAATAGTGGGCAGAATGGCATGGGTAGCCCAGCAACAGCAAAGGATGCTATAACAGTTGGCGCAACACTAAGCACACCATCCAGTGTCATTGCTATCCTCAAGATAAACGATGCGAGGTTTGAAGCCATACCTATGCTAGGTTCTGCAATAGATGGGGGCAATGGTGTAGTAACAGGGGAACTTGTATATGCGAACTTTGCCACTGCAAGGGACGTCGAGGGTTTAGATCTAAAGGGTAAGATAGTGTTAGCAGAGAGAGGAGGTCCCTTACAGATAGTGAATGGGGTTGAGAGGAGAGAGGTTGTATACTTCTCAGATAAGGAGAGGAATGTTGCTAGCAAAGGTGCTGTGGCACTAATCGTGTATAACAATGAGCCTGGAGCCTTCTATGGCACATTAATACATGAGAACAACTCCTCAGATTATAAGGCAAGGATACCAGTTGTATCCATCTCAAGGGAGGATGGTCTAAGGATCAAGGAGATGCTAGACAAGGAAGTAACATCGAGCATAGAGTTGAGGATATTCTCAAAGCCAGATCTAGTTGCTTCCTTCAGCTCTAGAGGTCCAGCATCGCCATTCTACATCAAGCCAGATATAGTAGCCCCTGGAGCAGGGATAAACTCCACAAGCCTGAACGGTTCATATGAGATGAACAGTGGTACCAGTTTTGCTGCACCACATGTTGCTGGTACCGCTGCACTCTTACTCCAGAAGCATCCAGATCTGAGGCCTGAGGAGGTAGCATCCTTGCTTATAACTACTGCAAAGCCTGTAACAGATCTATACGATGAGGCATACCCATTCGATACTGCTGGTGCTGGTAGGCTAGCAGTTGATAAGGCATTGAGTGCAGAGTTCGTTGCCCTACCACATAACCTAATGTTCTACATTAACCATGGAGAGGATAATACTGTGAGTAAGAGTATCATGTTAAGAGCACTCGATTCCTACGAACTGGATAAGGATAGCATATCTATTCAATGGATCACTAATGATAATGCCTATGGCAAGTTTGATGTGGATACAGATATCCAGATGATAGATGGGAGGCATGCAGTTATACACGTTACCGTTAGCATGATAGATGATGATGGTAGTGGTAAGGCTAACGATAGTAGGAGATATGAGGGTAGACTGGTAATAAACAGTAACACAAACATAACAAGTCTTTCCATACCTGTAACCATCTACGTTAACCCTCTAGCCATACATGCTAGAAACTCAGATGGTATGCTTCTACTCTCACTTGATGGTAAAGAGGATTGGAAGTCTGCTAGGATCAAGGTTACAGACACAACAAGTATGAAGAGTAGGATAGTCACACTTACACCTGAGAGCGGGCATACAGGTATACCAGTGGTTAACAGAGGTGAGTATTGGATAGATGCATCTGTGATCACAAGCAATGGCATGCTAAAGGTGTTATCAACTATAGATGTTAACAGTGTAGGCAATGGTGTAGTGCTTGTTGAAACACAATCTCTACCTATAAGGGAGTTTGTCATAATCATAGGGTTTGTAGGTATAGTCATTGTCATAGCATTTGCACTAAATAGGAGGCATGATAAGATCAATGCTGTTACTACTATTGCTACTACTGATAATAATAATGATGATGATGGTAACTATACTGCAACCACTCCTATGGGTATTGGTACAAACTATGGCTATGTTGATGATCCTACTCTATCTACAGAAGCGATACAAAGTAGGTACAGGGACATGGTATCTGAACAAAGCAAGACAGGCTCAGAACAACCATCTATTCCTTCACATATAGATGATGATAATAATAGTAGTAGGAGTAGGAATAGAGTAGTAGATGTAGATGATGGTGATGGTACGCAAAGGGTTAGTCATGATGATGATCATGATGATTACTATGATGGCGATGCATTAACTAGAGATGGGAATGAGAGTACAAAAAGCAAGTATAACAGTGGCTATAGTGATGATTATAATTATAGCATGGACTGTAATATTGACGATATTGATAAGAGTAGGATGAATAAGGAGAAGGAGAAGGAGAATGAGAGGGAAGAGGAGCAGCAGAAGTAGAAGAGGTAATAGATATCAGTTATAACTATGGCGAATGATATGATCAATCGTATACCCTTGGTCCAGCATCAACTATCTCCTTTGGCACATCCTTGAACCTCTTAAAGTTCTCAACGAAGAGCCTTGCCAACCTCTTCGCTGCTATATCATATGCATCCTTCTCCTGCCAGCTCTCCCTAGGGATGAGTATACCATCTGGCACATTTGGGCATGATGTTGGTACATCAAGGTTGAATATCCCATCATTAACAAACTCTGCCTTCTCAATCTCCCCGCTTATAGCAGCCTTTACCATTGCTCTACTGTACTCTATCTTTATCCTCTCACCAACCCCGTATGGCCCTCCTATCCAGCCAGTGTTTATTAGGTATGTTCTGGTACCATACTTCTCTATCCTCTCGCCAAGCATCTTCGCATAAACCATAGCAGGTCTGGGCATGAATGGGGCAGCGAAGCATACTGAGAACGTCTCCTTTGGCTTTGTTACCCCTCTCTCTGTACCTGCCAACTTGCTTGTGTAGCCTGAGAGGAAGTGGTACATGGCACCCTCCTTGTTGAGCCTTGCTATTGGAGGTAGAACACCAAAGGCATCTGCTGTAAGGAATATTATAACCTTTGGATGAGGTCCTCTGCTTGGTATTATAGAGTTTGGTATATACTCTAGAGGGTAAGCAACTCTAGTATTCTCTGTTATGCTTGCATCCTTGTAGTCTGGATTCCCACCCTCATCAAGGACAACATTCTCCATTATTGCTCCATGCCTTATCGCATCCCATATCTGGGGCTCCTTCTCCCTGCTCAGGTTTATGCATTTAGCATAGCACCCTCCTTCAAAGTTGAATACACCATCATCAGACCATCCATGCTCATCATCCCCTATGAGCATCCTGCTAGTATCTGCAGATAGGCTTGTCTTCCCTGTCCCAGATAGTCCAAAGAACAATGCTACATCCCCATCCTTACCCATGTTTGCTGCACAGTGCATCGGCATTATACCCTTCTCTGGCAGATAGTAGTTCATTGCAGAGAATACAGCCTTCTTTATCTCCCCAGCATAGGAGGTTCCTCCTATGAGGGTAACCTTTGAGGTTAGGTTCAGGATTATGAAGACCTCGCTCCTAGCCTTATCCCTAGCAGGGTCAGCAAAGAACCCTGTTATGGATGCTACAGTGAATGTTGGTTTGAAGCCATCCAACTCGTTATCCTTAGGCCTTATGAATAGGTTCCTTGCAAATAGGCTCTGCCATGCTGTATCAGTTATAACCCTTAGGTTGAGCCTTACCTTCTCATCTGCTCCAGCATAGCCATCGAATACAAAGAGTTCCTTATCGTTAAGGTACTCTACTACCCTCTTGCATAGTGCATCGAATGCATCTGGCTCGAATGGATGGTTAACGCTACCCCAATCTATAGCATCCTGCGTATACTCATCCTTGACTATGAACTTGTCATCAGGAGACCTTCCAGTGTACTTGCCAGTGTAGACTGTTAGTGCACCATTTGATGCTAGAACGCCTTCTCTCCTCTCAACAGCCATCTTAACTAGAGTATCAACAGAAGGGTTTCTGTACACCTTGCTTGGGCTTATAGAATAACCATCTATGCTGAGTTCAAGCCCTTTAAAGCCCATAGGGATGGGCATGATGATGGGTTATTTAACTATTTGTAGAACCTCTTCTATACTTACGGAATAGAAATATATTTAACTGGAAAGAGAAGGTAAGAGAACTTGTCATGATAAACAAGGAGTTGCTTGAACTAAGGAGGGCAGTGAAGGCAAGGAAGCCAGAGTTCGTTAGGCAGGAGAGTTGGAGGTACAAGCGTGTAAAGGAGAATTGGAGGAAGCCCAAGGGTATAGATAGTAAGATGCGCCTACAGGTTAAGGGCTGGCCAAAGATAGTGAAGGTAGGCTATAGGGGGCCTAGAGTAGCAAGGTATCTTCATCCATCTGGCTATAGGGATGTGTTGGTCCATAACGTTGAGGAGTTGAGCAGGTTAGATCCTTCAAGGGATGCAGCAAGGATAGCATCAACTGTAGGGGCAAGGAAGAGAGCAGCAATTCTAAGCAAGGCAAAGGAGTTGGGTATAAAGGTTCTAAACCCATGATCTTGTTGTTGGGGTGTTATTGTAATGAACCTTAAGAACAAGCGTAAACTTGCTGCTAGGGCATTGGGAGTAGGAGCAAACAGGATAAAGTTCGATCCAAACTACCTTGAGGATGTTGAGGAT
>JACAFJ010000012.1 GCA_013538675.1 Candidatus Nitrosocaldus tengchongensis | reverse complement strand
CTCATCCTTCTTAACTATAGGCAGTACACCAACCTGTATAGGTGCTAGATAGGGTTTGAGCCTTAACACTAGCCTATCATTCTCTTTATCATCATACAATGAATGCTCAAGTATACAGTAGAGGCTCCTCTCTACCCCCATGGATAGTTCGAATACATGGGGAAGCACTTTGCTAGTACCATCGCCATAATCAGCATCCATTACCTCCATATTCTCCTTGCTAACCTGCATATGCCCTCTCAGATCATGATCAGATCTGTAGTTGCATGCTACAAGTTCTAACCAACCAAGGCTTGTCTCAACCTCAAAGTCATATGCAACTGTAGCATAGAATGCCTTCTCATCATCACCAAGCCTCCTGAACCTTGTCCTACTCATATCTATACCAGTCTTGCTGTAGAAGTAATTGAGTAAGGCAAGGTAATATGCTATAAGCCTATTTGGGATTATGCCATTGCTTACTGCACCTGCTGCTGTAACCTCATGTATACCATTGCTATCCTGGATCCTTAGCATAACATCCTTCACCTCATCAAACCTATCTATATCATCCAACCTTTTAGGGTTACAGAATACCTCGATCTCTGCCTGATAGAACTCCCTTAACCTTATTAGGCTCTGCCTAGGAGCAATCTCATTCCTAAAGCTCTTGCCTACTTGAGCAATTGCTATTGGTAACTTGCAGCGCATTACCTTGAAGAGCCTAGCAAAGTCAACGAATATGCTCTGGCATGTCTCTGGCCTTAGATACGCTTCAGAGCCATCAGCCCCTATGCTTACCTTGAACATCATATTGAACCTACTCACCTTGCTCAACTCACCCTTGCACTTAGGGCATCTTATGTTATGCTTCTGGATTAGAGCATACAACTCCTCATCTGCTATACGTTCAGGCACTATAGCATTTATCGCCTCGCCTATCAGTCTATCAGCCCTGTGCACAGATGAGCATCTGGAGCATCTAACTATGGGATCATTGAAACTGTTAAGATGGCCAGAGGCTATGAAGACGCTCTTGCTCATTATCTGGCTACCATCTATCTCAAGCATTCCATCCCTTCTAACCAACTCCCTCCTCCACAACTCTATGTACCTATTCTTGAAAGCAACGCCCAAAGGTCCATACTCCCAGAACCCTGCTTGTGCATCAGCATATATCTCACAACTGGGGAAGTAGAACCCCCTACTCAATGCCAGATCTGTTACTGCATCGTAGTTCATGCTCTTAGCATTAATGATGAGTCATATAAGCATTGCAAGTTCCTTAACCTTCCTTATATTGCCTGCATCATCCCTCCTTGAATCTACTGGTGTCTCTAGTATCCATGGTATGCATCTGAACTCCTCTTGAGCAAGGATGCTCCTGAACCCCTGTTCTCCTATATAACCTAGACCAATATGCTCATGTCTATCAGCATTTGAGCCTAAAGCATGCTTTGAGTCGTTCAGGTGGAGTAGCCTTACATTCTTGAGCCCTATATGCTTATCCAGCTCCTCTATAACCTTTACCAATGCATCCTTGCTCCTCAACTCATAGCCAGCAGCGAATAGATGACATGTATCTATGCATACACCAACCCTCTTGCCATTGAGCATGTTGAATAACTTGCCAAGTTCATCTATCCTTGCACCTATGCTATTCCTCTGCCCTGCCATATTCTCCAGCAGTATTGTAACATCCTTGCTCTCTTCAAGGGCCTCATTACAGGCATTGACTATACTCCTCATCCCCTGCTCCTTGCTTGAGCCCATGTAACTGCCAAGGTGGATAACAAGCATCTTTATAGCAAGCATTGAGCATCTCCTAACCTCCTCAATGAGAACTGCTAGGGACTTGCTGTATATCTCCTGCTTTGGCGATGCAAGGTTTGGTAGATAGGGCATGTGTGCAAATACAGCCTCGCTGCTTATGCCAGATGAGTCCAACTTTACCTTGAACCTCTTCGCATCCTCCTCTGCTAGAGGCTTTGCTACCCATCCTCTAGGATTTCTGGTGAATATCTGGAATGCATTGCATCCTATGCTCAATGCGTTATCCACAGCCCTATCTATCGAGCCTGAGATGGATACATGCACACCAAGACGTACATCTGGGGGCATGGTGCTCCTCCTTCAAACTTTAATTTTAGGCTTGTTATTATTATATCTAGGGTATGAGTAGTACCAGTAGTAGGTTACTTGCAAGGTATCCATTCATAGAGGATGCTGGTAACTACCTTAAACTCCTTGATTACAGGCTTGAGGAGTTCAATGAGCCTTATATGGGTAGTGTGGTGGATAAAGCAACTAAGAGGGTTATCGCTGCCATAAAAGGCATCTTATACGATCCAGATGAGATTGCAAGCGCTGATGAGGAGCTTGTATCATTCATACTTGCATGTATTATGGTTAAGGCTATCAGGAGTAAGGTACTCTACAGGAGGTTTGCTCTCAGCGAGGCCAAGAGGGCAGAGGGGTTCCTTGTAGATGATCTTAGCAGCAGTAGTGTAAAGGATGAGAGAGATAATACCCTTAACAGCATACTCAAGGGTATATTTGGTATAGATGTTACCTACAACAGCAGTGATGGTTCAACATATATGATAATGGTTGAGGATTACCTCAGATATTCCACCCATTTCCATGATGATTACTGGAAGCTGGTTAATAGGGTAGTTCATAAGGGCTATGTGTATCTAAGCATCAAGGATATGGTAAGACTCGTAAGGGATGAGATATACGCTCTCATAGTCAACAGGTTGGAGAGGCTGAACGTTGATTATGGACATCTACCTGAAGCTTTACAGAAGCGTATAACTGCATTGAAGGGCATGACGCTTCAGCTTGCTAGGGATGAGTCCAAGGAACCTGTAATAATAGAGAGGAGAGGTTATCCTCCATGCATACTCAACATACTGAAGGCTCTTGAGCAAGGAAACAATCCATCGCATACAGCAAGGATACTCCTTGCAACATACATGCTTGGGATAGGCAAAGATGTAGAGGAGGTATGTGAACTCTTCAGGAATGCGCCAGACTACAATGAGAGGATTACAAGGTATCAGGTGGAGCATCTGGCAGGGTTGAGAGGCAATAGGGTAAAGTACTCATGCCCATCATGCTCTAAGGTAGCAAGCCAAGGATTATGCTTTAAGAGTGATGAGTGTGATGGTATAAGCAATCCATTGCAGTTTGGAAGACAGAAGAAGAGGGGTATAGGATAGGAGTAGCAAGAGGAGGAACAGAAGGAAGAAGGGATGAAGGTGAGGAGGCATAGATAGACGATGGATAGTATAGGAGAGATGGTTATTATTTTATTCTACTGATTCTACTAAACGGTGGTAGAATGATAGATCATCATGATGATATGGATGGTCATGATGTAAGGTCATACAGTACAAGCCTCCTCAAGCAGGCATTCAAGGAGTATTACTTCAACTATACAGCAATGGTAGAGGTGCCAGATGCCATACAGGAAAGGGAGTTCGGATACTCCAGATTCGATGGAACCATGGTAAGGCATCTGAGCATAAGGGATAGGAACGAGTTGATAGCACTGCTCATGGTGAATGTACCTTCAGATGTGTACTGCTCAGTAGCATACTATACAAGTCCAAGCAGATCCATGGAGGAGAAGGGCCTCAAGGCTGCAGATCTCATCTTCGATATAGATGTGAAGGAGCTCAAGCCTAGATGCTCCAGCACGCATGATATTCATATATGTGCAGAATGCTCAGAACCCATACAGGAGGGTTCATCATACACTGCTACATGTAGCAGATGTGGTTCAAGGAGGATCAACCATGTCATCTTCCCATGTGATGAATGCATATCCCTAGGCAAGAGGGAGGTAAAGAAGCTTGTTGAGATTCTGGTTGATGATTTTGGTGTTGATGAGGATAACATCAAGGTATACTTCTCTGGTAACTATGGATTCCATGTGTATGTTAAAGGCAGGTATACCATGTTAGATGCAGCAGCAAGGCTAGAGGTTGTTAACTACATACTAGGAAGGGGGCTGGTGGATGCTCTAAAGAAGAGGTATGGCAAGAAGAGAAGTAAAGAGAAGAAGAGGAGGAAGAGGGATAGTAAGAGTAGTAGTAGAAGTAGCAATAGTAGTAGCAGTAGGAACAGCATGCATGCGAGCATTAGGAAAGGTAAGAGCGATGATCTGAATAGCTATGGCAATGGCAGCGATGGTAGTGACGATGTATACATTCCAAGGCCTATATTTGATGGAGTACATGGATGGATGGGGAGGATAGGAAGGTATCTTACTGCTGGAGATGCTCATGTAAGCATGAAGAGCATTGAGGATGCCATACTAGCACTATCTGCAAGGGTAGATCCAAACGTTACCATAGATATGCATAGGATATTCAGGCTCTCTGGTACGCTCAACAGCAAGAGCAGTCTAGCAAAGATACAAATGCCAAGGCTATCTGATATAGATTCATTCAACCCATTCACTGATGCATGTCTTATAAGCGATAGAGAGGTTAATGTTTATGTGATAAATGCACCAAGGTTCACCCTGAAGGGCAATCAATTTGGGCCTTACATGCATGAGGAGGTTAGGCTACCACTCTACACTGCATCATACCTAATATGCAAGGGTATTGCATATGCTAAGCAACCATCAAAGGTGTGATGAAGTAAGTGTTGCTAACACGATACATTGATCTGTAGTTAGCAGTAGCAACAGTAGTAGTATATGCTAATATAGTAAATTAAAATATAAGTCCTTCCTACTATACTAGGTAGGGGTTGTGGAGTAGAGCACAAGATAGACCTAGGCGAGAGCGTGATATCTCATCTTACATCAGGTTAGGGTTAATAGTGCTTATAAGCATAATAATATTCATACTCATTGGTAGCCAGAGCGTTGCCATCCTACTCAACATACAGGAGTTTGGTAACCTCTTCACCAAGCCTCTCTACTACTCCATACTTAGCGGGCTCATACTTGCTTCTATAGCACTGATAAGGGTTGACATAAGGAATAGGAGATCGATGGTGTGGTGGATAGTATCCCTTGCCCTATCCTATATAAGCAGTGGTGAACTGCTAAGGTATCAGGACTTCAAACTCAGCAGGGTAAACTTCATCATATGGCAGGCTACTAAGGTTGTGCTCCTTGCACCTCTCTTCGGCAACATAATGTTTGGTCTAACCCTAGCATACATGCTTGATGGCAATGATATAGGTTTAGCATCGGTGCAGAACATATTCTCTCTACCATTCATAGTCTCTCCAGATCCTAGCATAGCAGAGCAACTTGTAATACCGATGATGCCAGCATTAACACTCTTCATACCACCAATCCTTGCTGTCATAGGGATAAGGTTGGTACTGTATGTTGGATTACATAACATAATAAATGTGGTAACGCAATACATTGCAGATGTAGTAGAACGTAGGCCCAGATACCTTCTCTATATAGCAGTGGTTGAGATGATAATAGGGATAGGACTCTTCTGGTCAGCATTCAACATGTTCTTTACATACAACATAGACTACAATACCAAGTATGCTATAATAGGTACTATACTTGTAGGGTTAGCATTCATAGCCTTCTCCATAATGGATAGGAGGATGTCTAGAGTCATAATACTGCCATCAAGGAGCCAGATATACATAAGGATACTAACCATAGTATCTATAGCAGTGATTATAGCATCTATAATGGCTGTTAACAATAGTATAGCAGATTCAAGGAAGATAGAATGGTTAGGGCCTTACACAGCGCAGCAGATAGCAGTGAACAGGTACCTTGCTGAACTTGACAAGGTTACAGAGTACTCATATGATGTACAGTTGTTTGCTGTATCACCCTCAAGGATCCCTCAGTACACTCTCCAGCACTCAGATATCCTTGGCAAGATACGCATATGGGACTGGGATGCAGGGTTTGCAAAGCTTAGACCAGCAATAGGCCTTATACCATATGTTGATTTTGCTGACTCTGATATCATAAGGTTCAATGGCAACCTCTACTGGAGTGCAGCAATGACACCCAAACTACCTGAGAGCATACCAATAGAGAATAGGTGGTTTGCTGAGCACTTCGTATACACACATGTACCAAATGGCTTCCTTATGCTTGATGCACATAATGGCAATGAGGTTGATAGCAACAACTTCTTTGCTCAGAGAAGAGTTTACTATGGTGAGGGCAGGTTATTCACATCTACATGGGCAGCATTCCCAGTAGATAGACAGGTTAGTGATGAGGTAGATAACCACTTCTACTCTGGTACTGGAGGTGTTACCGTTAACCCTCCTCTAACATGGCTATTCGAGCCTAACTTCATGTTCTCATACCCAGATAAGGCAATACACCTCTTGAGGTATAGGGATATACATGATAGGGTAAGCCTTGTCTATCCATACTTCCAGTACAGATTTGGGAATGAGAAGGTTGATGTTGTTCCAGTTACAGATGGGAAGAACACATATTGGCTCATGCCCTTGATAGTTAGATTGGATACAGCGAATGTTCCATGGAGTGCAAACAACCCATTGTATAGGCTTGTAGGCTATGCACTCATCGATACTTACAATGGTACAATAGATGTTATAGTGAGAGGAGATGACTTCTTCACCAACATGTTTGTGCAACAGTATGCAGATGCTAATAATATGCGCATGGATGTACCTGAATGGCTACATAACCAGTTGAGGTACCCTGTTGAGTTGTTCTGGTGGAAGACCCAGATGTACAACTTCTACCATGTTACAGATATACCAACATTCATAACTGCTAGGGAGTTCTATGAGGTGCCTAGAGGGCTTGAGCCATACTACATATATGCTAGACCTCCAAACATAAACGAGATAGAGTATATAGGATTGCTCTCCCTAGAGTTGAGGGGTGCAGCAGGGAGGAACCTTGCTGGTTACCTGATAGTAAGGAATGACTATCCTAACGATGGCCAACTCATATTCTACAAGGTACCAATAGGCTCTAATACGCAACTTCTAGGTCCTAGTGCAGTTCAGGAGGCATTAGATAGAGATCCAGACTTTGCTACACTCAAGACACTGCTTAGGAACCCAAGGATAGGGGATAACATACTCTACAGGATAGGGGAGCAGGATGTATACTTCATACCAGTCTACACAGCAGGTACTGGAGGAGTAGTAGCACAGATAGGCAAGATAGCAGCAGTTGGGGCAGCGTTCACTGGGGCATATTACGTTGGGCTAGGGAATACACCTGTAGAGGCATTCAATGCATATCTAGCAAAGCTTGCAGGGCTTGCTCAAGATCAAGTTGGTATTGATAGGAATACAAAGATAAGTAACCTGCTCAAGGTATTTGAGGAGAATGGTGTAGCAGTTGTTAAGCCCAGTAGCATAAGCATCCCGTTGACGTTCAAGGAGGGAGAGTTATCGTATTCAATACAGGATGAGTTTGAGAGCGTGAAGAGTAGTGTTGAGGAGTTCATAGAATCACAGGTTAAGACAAGAAATCTATCAAGGGTCATTGCATGGGAGGAGCAGGATAACATAAACTTCGGTGCAGTTAGCGTGATTGATGGTGTTGCTGAACTCCACTACATAACTGTGAAGATAGGCAATTGATGACAGGAAGGAAAAGAGCAAGTGAGCAAGAAGATGTTACTAGTTGTGGATAACCTCTCATCCTTCATGCCATACCTTATACATTCCCTGAATACACTTGCTGCTAGTTATGATGTGAAGAAGTATAGTGATCTTGTTGTTGCTTCATGCTCTGACTGTGTAGATGTTGGAGAGTATGATGGTATAATCCTCTCTGGTAGAAGAAGGAACGATAGGAGTATGAACGTGGTTAACATGCGCCTTGTGGATATAGCATACAGGGAGGATAGACCCTTGCTAGGGATATGCTATGGTGCTGAGATCATAGCATTAGCAATGCATGGAACGATAAGGAGGATAGGCAAGGTAACAGGGGAGGAGAGTGTATATGTGCATGAGGATAGCCCTATTGCAAACAATGGTATGATGATGGTTTATGAGAGCCATGATTACAGTATAGCAACACTGCCATCAGTACTCAAATCTGTAGCATATTCTAGGAGTTGCAGTAACGAGATCATAATGCATATATGCAAGCCTATATTTGGTACACAGTTCCATCCAGAGGCTAGCAATTCGCATGGCCTTGATCTGTTGAGGAGGTTTGTAATGCTTGCTAAGAGATGATGATACGTGCATCAATGATCAGTTACAATAAGAATTAATTATGCATACATTCAGGATCCGCCTGCACCACATGCACAGAAACCAAACTCATCTATCCTGCTATTGCAGAATATACAGGGCTCACCGTACTCAACATCTAATGCTCTCTTGCCGTAGATCCTGTAATGGTCATCGTAATGGTATTCGTAATCCACCTGATAGTAGTAGTTATTATCCTTACCCATAAACTGCTAAAATAAAAGATAGTATTTAAATTATTCTATATTTAGCAGGTTCTTGACGTATCTTACGCATCGCTCTACATCGTACTCTGTGTAAGTACTAATTATCTGTGCTTCTAGGGAGCCTTCTCCATGCACAGAGAGTACGTAGTTGTACCCTCCTGTGTATGTACTTGCAGTAAGATCCCTTATGTAGTTGAGTACCTTGAGCCTGTTCCTTGTTGGTACATCATGCTTAGCCTTTAGATACTTCTCTATGTACTTTGCAGTCTCTGGATTCTCTAGATCTTTAGCAGTAGGCTGTGTTATCACTAGCCCTCCTGCTAGATCTTGAACAGTCTTTGCTGCATCATGGAAGTTATCTGCAAGATGATACTTGCCTATGTAAACATACACTGGGTTAGGCACTGCCATGCCTGCTGGATACACCTTATGCTCTACTGCTGCTGCCCTTATACATGCTCTTATAGTCTCAACATACCTTATCAACTTCACAATCTTGCTCCTAACATGTGGATACTTGCTTATACCATTGTACTCTGCTATTAGAGCAGCAGCGCCTAGCAGTTGATCTCCTATTGGAGGTTTGTATGATATGGCTGTGAACCTATGCCAGAGTGCGAATAACCTTGCCAATGCACCAGCATACTCATACTCCCCAGCAAGGAATATCCTCTCATTAGGCACGAATACATCATCAAATACAGTTAGGGTCTCTTGAGCAGTTGCTTTAACGCTCATAGGATAATCGAACTCTCCCAACTCTCTGGATGCCTGTGCCCTACTTATTATCTTCAGATTCTTATCATTTGCTGGTATTGCAAAGGCTACAGCATAGTCCCTATCCTCAGCAAGCATATTCCTGGTTGGTAGCACTATTATCTCATTTACTGCTTGAGTTCCTGTTGTGTGCACCTTTGCACCCCTAACAACTATCCCATCACTCCTCCTCTCAACTATATGCACGTAAGCATCTGGATCATCCTGCTCATGCGGCCTCTTGCTCCTATCACCCTTCACATCTGTTTGCGCTACAGCCATGGCAAGATCTTCTCTAACGCATCTATCGTAGAACCTTAGAACATTGCTGTAGTAATTGGTACCGTACTTCTTATCAACCTCTGAGCATATACTCATGAGTGCAAAGAGTGCATCAGTGCCTATAGCCTGTGCTATATTGAACTGACCATTACAGTACGCTGTAGTACTCTCTATAAGCTTAGCCCTTGCAAGGAGATCATCAGCATTCCTTGGTATGTTGAAGTATGCACTAGCCTCTCCATACTCATCCAGTCTCTTAACGAATATATCCCTAACCTTGGGATCATGCTTAGCCTTGTATATCAGTGACCAGTGGTTAACGAATATGCTGAGTACTGGATGGGTTGTAACATCACTAACCCTCTCTCCATTGTAGTATACGTTCCTGCCATCCCTAAGGCTGGAGATGAATTCTTCTTGGGTCTTTAATGGCATAGAATACCATTCTATACCTAACATTTAATCCTTCCCCTATAGAATGGAAGGCAGAATATAGATTTGAGAAGTTACTCATATATATTATAATCTATTCTGAACCTAGAGCGTTGATGATGATATAGAAGCCTTTTGCTGCTCACTAGCTGGAGTATTGTTATCTATCTTTGCCAACCTCTTTGCCAATCTTATCTTCTCCTCTATGTTCATGTACCTTGCTATGAGTATCCTCTGTGCTTGGGGGGAACCTGCACCATGTAGTGATTCACTTAGGTAGCCAACAGCATTCCTACCCATGGTCATATTCTCTATAAGCCTAGCCATCCTCACCCTATGCTCTGGATCTACGCCCTCTCTAGTTGCAAGGTATTTCATCAACTTGGAGCCTATCTCTGGATGCTTCAGATCCTTCTCTGAGGGGAGGGTAGCAACTATACCCCCTGTAAGATCTTGAGCAAGTCTTGCAATCTCAAATGTGAACTTTGTAAGATGGTGCTTGCATACATTTGCAAGCATCTCATCGTTCAGATAGTTTCCAGACTTGGTTGCTCTAGCCTTGTATGATGAAGCTATCCCAGTACCATAGACTATCTCGTTGAGGAATGCCATCTCAACGAGCTTCTCACGAACATGGGATGCATCTAACACACCATTGTAATCTGCCATGGAAGCAGCAGCACCTATCAGTACATCTCCAACACCAGACTTGCATACATAACTCCTCCTATGATAGGTTGTGAACCTCTCAACTAGCATCGGTACAAACTCTGTCTCACCACACATGAACACATACTTCCATGGCACAAATACATCATCTATTATTATCATTGCCTCTTGCCCAGCATAAATAGCATTACCAACATCTATCTCACCATCCATGCTCCTTGTATCGCATGACTGCCTACCATACACAAATGTTAAGCCAGGATCATCAACGGGTATTGCACAGGCTACAGCATACTCCTTCTCCTCAGGCTTTAGCCTCATGGTTGGCATGACAACTATCCAGTGAGAGTTTATGCACCCTGTTTGATGCATCTTTGCACCTCTGATCACTATACCCTCATCATTCTGCTTCACGATATGCACAAAGACATCTGGATCATCCTGCTCAGATGGACTCTTGCTCCTATCGCCTTTAGGATCTGTCATGGCTCCACCTATGACATAGTTCTCCTCCTGCATATATCTTATAAAGTCAGTAAGACGCCTATGGTACTCTGTACCATACTTCTCATCAATCTCATACGTAACAGAGTATAGAGCGTTCAAGGCATCCATGCCAACGCAACGCTGAAAGCATGTACCAGTCAACTGACCCAACTTCCTCTGCATCTCATTCTGCCTTACAAGATCATCCGCACTCATTGCTATATGGATGAACCTGTTAACCCTCTTGCCTATGAGGGGCGAGTATGCAGTTGCAAGATCTGGCTCTCTAACTGCAAGGTCATAGGTCTCTGCAACAGCATTAACAGATGGTCTTATGATTGGATGATCGGTAGGGTTCTCTACAAGCTCACCAAATAGGTAAACCTTTATCTTACGCCTCCTTAGACTCTCTATGTACTCCTGCCCATTCCTTATAGGCATGCTCTTCATTAGCCTCTACACTATTTAAAAATTATGCACCCCCATTCTTCTATATAGAAAGTTATATAACATGAGTTAGATGTTACTTATTCCCATCCCTCTAGCTCTTGCTACTCATATCCAATACCCTCTTTCCTCTAGCAGTTGGGACTATCCTCATCCTACCCATGAAGTTAATCCTCAACTCCTTCCCTTCAAATATCCTGTCAAGGAATATGGCTAGGGCAGCAACCTCAGAGTGTGGTTGATTGCCTATTGCTATATTGTAATCACTAACCTCATACAGTATCCTAGGTACCTTCTCTGCACCAACCACAACCATCACATCCTTGCCCTCATCTTTGCACTTATTCCTTAACTCTTGAATGATACCATCTATATGGAGTCCGTACATGGTTAGATGAACAACTATGTTGCCACTCTTCCTCCACTCATTGATAGCATCAAGCCATCTACCCTGCTCACCCCCTATGCTCTCAACCTCGAATGAGCCTCCCCAGCGCTCATTCACCTCCATTATACCTTCAACTATGCTAGGGTCATCACTCGCTAGGAGCATCTTGCTTGCACCAAATGCCCTTGCTACCAATGCTACATGCATTGTAACCCTGTAATCCCTAACGTATCTATGCCCTATCCTAAGTACCACTACCCTCATCCAAATCCAACCCCAGCATGTTCATAAGCTCATCCTTATCCCCTATACCTATACCCTCATTGATATGCTCTTCCTCCTTTACATCATCAACTACCTTGTTGCTGTAACCCTTGCCTGCAAACCTTCTTATCATATCAAGGAGCATCTCTATGTTCTTGCCAGTCTTTGCTGATATAGCAACGCATCTCTTCCCTTTCGTGTCTGTACCACCTCCATCCATCACATCTATCCCAATAGACCTAGCCTTCTCATACACCTCCTTCTCATCCTCCTCATTATTGCCAACGAGATCGATCTTGTTTAGTGCATAGACTATCTTATCCTCTGGTACTTGAAGTTCGTTGAGTATCTTCATACTACTCTCGTACTTCTTCCTCATATTCTCTATTGGTTCGCTAGCATCTATAACAAGTACTACAAGGTCAGAGAATGTAAGTTCCTCAAGGGTTGATCTGAACGCTTCAATCATATATGCTGGTAACTTGCTTATGAACCCTACTGTATCTGAGAGCAGGTACTTGCTACCATCTATGTTTATTGCCCTAGTATAGGTTGATAGAGTTGTGAACATACCATGCCCAGTCTCATGCTCTTCCCTAGTTAGAGTATTGAAGAGCGTTGTCTTTCCTGCAGATGTATACCCAGCAAGGGATATGGTTGGTAGTCCTTCCTTACTCCTCTGCCTCCTATATAGTGCTCTCCTCTTTACAACAGAGTCTAGCCTCCTCTTAAGTGTTGATATCCTCCTCTTCACATCCCTGTAATAGTCATCGACCTCATACCTTCCAAGTCCATAGAACCCTGGCTGCTCTCCCTTCTTTGCTAACCTAACCTTCTCCCTTGCTCTAGCCATCTCATACCTCAACTGTGCAAGCTTCACCTGTATCCTTGACTCTGCAGTGCTTGCCCTCCTCTCGAATATGTTTAGGATGAGCCTCTCCCTATCTATTATCTCAACCTTCAATGCACTGGCTAGGTTGTACTCCTGTGTAGGCTTAAGAACCTCATCGAATATAACAGCATCTAGCAGTAGAGAGTCTACAAGTGCTTTAACCTCCATGAGTTTGCCAGAGCCTATACCATACTTTGACTTTGTAAGATACCTCTGAGTTATAATGTTTACAACCCTGTAGCCTGCTGCCTCTGCTAGGGCGAGAGCCTCATTTATCGAGTCTTCATATGGGTAAGTTATTAGCAAAGCCTTGTTCATATCATTCATCCATTCATCAATTCATCTACCTATCTATGATAATCTCCTTGAATGGCGTAATTAATTAATGTTGTTAGGGTTTGCCTTTGAGTATCTGCTCTATGGTCATGTTCAGTACCAACTCCCCTATATCGCTCACATACTCTGCAATCCTCTTCACATTCTCAACTATGAACCTAACCTTGTATGATGCTCTATCACTGCTGTACCTAAACCCGTCCATCAAGGTCTTCTCCCTCTCTATTATGCTCTTAGCCTTTGTTATGGCATCCTTTGCTTCAGAGGCATCCATCTTGAATAGTGCTAGACATGACTCATCCAGCACGTTGATTATCTCACTGCTTACACCAATTATTCTGTTCATTGTATCCTCATCTATCCTCTCACCATTATCAAGCACTTGCTGTGCTATACCTGTAGCATGGTCAGCAATCCTCTCAACGCTCTTAACTATCAGCCTGTAATCTAGGCAATGGCTCAGCTTGGATAAGCCCATATCTGCTAGAAGGTACTCATTCTCAACAGCTATATTCAACTGCCTAACTATGTAGAAGCTGAACCTATCAACCTCATCATCCCCTGCTATAACCTCCCTAGCAAGTTCAGTATTCGACTCCTTCAATGCAACCAAGGACTCTTTTAGCATAGACTTTGTTAGCAAGAGCATCCTCTTGAATGCGTTATCTATGCTGAGTTCCATGACATTGAGGAGTACTTGTATGGTTATGTTATCCATCGAGTCTGCTGTCACCTCAGTACCCATGAGCAGCCTCCTTGCAGATTCCTTTACAACCTTCTTAAGTTCAGATGCAAGCCTACCCTGTTCAGCCCTTATATTTATTACACTATAGCCTAGAAGGTAGAGTGAGATCACATCCCTCAGAACACTATCTGCACTGCTCTTGCTACCAACATGTATAGTTGCATCTCTTTGCTGCTGTTTGAGCATTCGTTTAGGCATTATCTGGATGGATGAGATACCATGCCTTACGATCATAACCTCATCCCTGGGCTTCAAGCCAAGTTCTTCAACCCAACGCTTTGGTATAGAGACTATATAGGATGATTTACCAGTTATCTGTACCCTCCTTGTCTCCCCTTCCCTCATCTTAGCATAGCTTATAGGTACTTAACTATATAGTTTTGGTTTAGAGTAGGCTTATGGTATATAGAGTATAGAGTAAGTGTTTTATTATCCATAATCATAGCCATGATATGCTAAACCCTAGAAGGAAGCTTGCATACACTATAGATCTGCTCTTTGGTAAGGACTCATCCCTAGTCCTACCACTGGATAGGCTTGAGTTCACATTCTCAAAGCGTACTGGTAAGGTTAAGCATGTTATGCTTGATGGAGTGCTGTTATGCACATTCAGGAGTGATGGAGGAATAGCATTGACAGTTGATGGTGCAAGGATCCTTGCTAAGAGCGATTCATTCAAGGAGCACTGCATTGCTGTGAGTAATGATGCTGCAAGGTATGTTGCTGAAGGAAAGTCTGTATTCTGTAAGCATGTACTATGGCATGGAAGCAGGATAGATGTGGGTAGCGAGGTTGCTGTACTCAATGAAGCTGGGGATATAATAGCTGTAGGTAGAGCAATGGTTCCATCAAGTCTGCTCAAGCATCTTAAGCATGGTGTTGCAGTGAAGGTTAGAGAGGGTAGTGTTAGTTAGTTAGTAGCATAGAAGCATGGCATCATCATCATAATCATCTTGTACTTCTACACCAATACACTTCCTTTCTTTCTCCATATAATTAATCATAATCCTGCTATTAAATTTAATAACAAGATTATTGCATTCTATGGCATGTTCAAGAGCAACAGACAGATGAGGCGCATGCTTGACAGGATGGGCTTGAATATGAATGAGTTGAATAATGTGCAGGAGGTTATAATAAGGACAGCAGATAAGGAGATAATAATAAAGGAGCCAGTGGTAGCAGAGTTGAAGGCACAGGACTCAACCATATATCAGGTTATAGCAAGTGATGTTGAGGAGAGGGCAGTTGAGAGGAAGGGCTTCAGTGATGATGATATAATGCTTGTTATGCAGCAGACAGGAGTATCTAGAGAGATAGCTATAAAGGCACTAGAGGATGCTGATGGTGATATAGCAAAGGCTATACTGAGCCTAACATAAGTAGCATAACCACACTCTAGTTAAGTAGATAGTACAGTATCTCGTAGCATAGATGAGTAATGTAATATGGGCAAAGCAAAGTAAAGCAAAGTAAAGCAATGATTTAATAGAGCAATACAGCAACCAATCTGGGTTGCAGGAGCAAGGTCAAGAGGTTAGACATGAGTCAAGTGCTGTAGAAGGTATACTGAGTAGGTTGGCTTCCCTAGAGAGTGATATGGATAGGCTAGCATTATCCATAGAGGATGATAAGAAGAGGCTTGTAGTGCTGGTAGATAAGGAGATAGAGTCGCTGAGGGAGAAGGTCATCTCGCTAGCAAATGCAGAGGCTGAGAGGGTGATGAAGAATGCTAGGGCAGAGGCTGAGGTAGAGTCTTCAAGGATAGTGCAGGAGGGTGAGCATGCATCCAATGCAATAAGGGAGAAGATATCAAAGAGCTCTAGCAAGGCTGTGGAGATGCTCGTAGATAGGATACTTTCAGTCTAGTAGCATAGGGAACAAAGGTTTAATAAACGAGGGAGGGTAGATATGGTGATGGAGCCCCCCTAGAGCTCCAAGGATAGTTGTAGCAACACTGAATGGTAGAGCATACTATAAGATAGTAAACATTCTCAAGTCCATAGGCCTTAGATTCACATCCATACTGCCAGAGGAGCATATGCTGTTTGAGCATGCACTTATAATAACCAGCAAGGATGAATACCAATACATCAAGGAGGGTAGGAAAGGTGGCAGTGGTGATAAGATCATCTTGGATGAGGAGTTGGATGGTGATAAGGCAATAGTCAAGGCTAGGCTACTTAGGATGCTGAAGGATGTATACCATGATGATGTACTTATAGTAGGCATAGATCCTGGGAGAAGGATAGGCCTGACAGCATTGTACATGCGTACAGAACTTGAGAGCGAAGTGTTCTCATCCATTACCGATGTTGTAGATACAGTGAGTGCTCTTGTGCATGGTGTATCTGCAAGCAGGAGTATAGTCAGGATAGGCTATGGCGAGCCTAGGATAGCAAGGGGCATTGCATCTATGCTGTATGATAGGTTGGCTGATAGCATAGAGATAGAACTTGTGGATGAGCATGGCACTACATCATCCAATGGGAGTCCTAACAAGAGAGGCTCAAGGGATAAGGCATCTGCAAAGGTAATAGCCATGAGGAGAGGCAAACAGTTCAGGCCATACAACGTATTGGTATAGTTGGGAGTATATCATATCCTAATATATAGATCTAAACAGATATACAGAGTAGATCAGATGAGATCTAGCCTATGCTCCATGCTCATATCCCTTGTAAGCCTTATGCTACTCAACATCACCGTATCGAACTCGCCCTCATAGTTAGTTATCATAGTTGCAATACTGCCCTCAACCCTATCAAGTATAGCAAAACCCATAACTCTATCCATCATTGCTAATGCTACAAACATCCCAGAGAGCATATCGCTGGGTATGATAAGCGTATCATCTACAACCATGCTACTATGCATGAGCATAGCCCTCCTGCATAACATCACAAACTCCTTGCTCTTTGTTCTGAACCTAACCTCTCTACCTCCCGCAAGGAACCTCTTATACTGCTCTATCCTTCTAGCAATCCTCTCACCCCTGCTCTTCTGTATGCTTGATGAGGTATCCACCCTTACTACTACTACTACCCTAGCCTTGAATATATTCATCCTATTGTAATCTATATCACCTAGCATTACTACCATATCTGCATCTACATCCTCTGCCATCCTTGCCTTATACCTTAAACCTTGCTCATTAACATAACCATCAGTGTTCACTATAACCATATCCGCATGCAAGGAGTTGATGAGATGCATAACCCCTCTTATGATATGATCTTCTACACCAGCAGGAGCTATCCTGCCTATGAAGTAGTACTCATCAGCCTTCAGATCTCTAAGGTCAAGTACCTGCTCCCTTACCATACACGAACCCATGCATGCTGGTGGTGCTATATCCCCTTGCCCTATATCACTATCCACTATCCCAACTGCAAGCCTTTCTGCCACTGCAATGTTAGATATGTACGTAGCAAGGGTTGACTTGCCTGTATCCGTTGCCCCTACAAGCATAATCCTCTTTGGCTTTGAATCTTTTATAGCATCTATAACCTCCTGCCATATACCTGTACCAACCCTACACCTGCTGCTATCTTTATCTACTATACTATAACCTCCATCCCCTTCTTCTATACTCAATGATACAGTAGCAGGTCCATGAGCCTCTAGAGGTAGGGTCTTCCCATGCCTCACATTCACTTCTCTCCCATCAACATCCATTCCAAGGATGGTTACCCTGCCTTTACATCTTGCGGTTGCTCTCCCCTTCAAGAGTAGTATGCTACCTGCCTTAAGGCTTAGTATCCTGCTAAGCCTCCCCACCATAAGGCTTATAATGCTAAACTGCTCTATATACTGTATTGGCAAAAGGATTAAATAATAATATTTCATACTTGTACTAATAGGAAACTTTACTATCCAGTAGAAGAGCAAGTTATAAGAAGAGGTTGAAATTTTTTATATTCGATAAGAAAACACTTCAATAATCCTTAAATACTTTTGCGAAGAATATTATAGCGGGATAGTATGACCTGCAAAGGTATATGTACAAGGTACAAGGCACAGAAGCCAGTTGGTGCTGGAAGATATGCATCTGGACAGAAGAGATGCCAGATATGCGAGATATTCATAAAGTGGGATGGACTATGGTGCCCATGCTGTGGGTACAGGCTTAGGACGAAGCCAAGGAACCTAAAGTACAAGGCAAAGCTGAGGGATAAGAAGGTAGCCGTGGCACAGCAGATACCAGCTAGAGTGCGAAGCACACAATAATGGAAGCTAAATAGGTATAGAAGTAACATAAATAAACCCAACAGCGTAGTAATATTTGTGCAAAATAATAAAGTAGAATATAATATAAGGTTTGATGATAGAGAGTTTACTATATTCATTCTAAAGGCTTCAAACGGTTGCTTTATATCAATCTCAGAGGGTAGCGCTCATAGACTAGGGGCACTAAATGTATCACTTGTAGGTAGTGTAGGTACTAGCACAGCGAGGGTTATACCAAGCAAGCATGATAGCATCTTCCTAGACATGTTATCGCAGAGGGTGGCATCTATGCTTAATGGTATATGCATAATATCCATGAGCATAAGTGCGCCATTGGACGCTACAGCTATGAAGTCCATAATGAATAATATAGTAGCATATCTGAGTGAGTGATGATAGAGGATAATGTTACGTGATTACATTGAACTGCTGAGGGAGAGAGGAGAGTTAGCATGCATATCTAAACCAGTATCTACAGTATTTGAGGTAGCAGCATTGACAGCAAAGTTAGATGGGAGAGAAGCACTACTCTTTGAGAATGTGAGGAATGAGAAGAAGGATGATAATAATGGTGGTAAGGGCTGTAATGATAGCAAGTATACAGGAATAAAGATTGTATCAAATCTATGTGGTACAAGGAAGAGGTTCGCATATGCATTAGGATGTGATGAGAAGAGCATACATAGCACTATAGCAAGGGCTACGACATCACCTATTAGGCCTAGCATGGGAGAGATGCTAGCAAGTAACACCTCAAGCACATTAGATATACTCCCTATAATAACACACTTTGAGAAGGATGCTGGACCATTCATAACCTCCTCAATAGTATTTGCTAGGGATGAAGAGAATGATAGACAGAATGCATCTGTGCATAGGTTCCTCTACCTAGATGGGAGGCATATGGCAGTGAGGATGGTTGAGGGGAGGCATCTGCACAAATGCTATCAATATGCTAGGGAGCATGGTGAAGATCTCAAGGTTAGTATTGCAGTAGGGGTGCATCCAGCAGTGCTAATAGCAGCAGCATACCAGGCAGATTACAATGTTGATGAACTCAATATAGCAAATGCACTACTCAACAACAGGCTCAAGGTTAGCATGAGCAGTGATGGTCTGCTTGTGCCATCTGATGCAGAGATAGTGCTTGAAGGAAGGATACTGAAGGATGTCTATGCTGAAGAATGGATGGTTGAGATGCTAAGAACGTATGATCATAAGAGGAAGCAGCCAGTATTCGAGTTAGAAGCATTAAGGTATAGAGATAATGCAATCTACCATGATATACTTGCTGGCTACTCTGAGCATAGACTGCTCATGGGCATGCCAGTTGAATCAAAGGTATTCAACATGGTGAAGAGTGTAGTGCCAACAACAAGGCAGGTAGTGCTCACAGATGGAGGATGTAACTGGCTCCATGCTGTAATCCAGATAAAGAAGAGGCTTGAAGGAGAATCAAAGAATGCACTGATAGCAGCATTTGCAGCACATCCATCGCTCAAACTTGCTATAGTTGTTGATGATGATATAGATCCAAATGATCCAAGGGCTGTGGAGTATGCTCTAGCAACTAGATTCCAAGCAGATAAAGGCTTGATAGTTATCAGGGATGCAAAGGGTTCAAGTCTAGATCCATCCAGTGATCAAGAACATCTACTGACATCAAAGCTTGGTATAGATGCCACTGTATCACTCCTCAAGGATAGATATAGATTTGAGATAGCAAGAATACCAATGCTTGATGAGATAAAGATAGAGGATTACCTCTAGCATAGCACTACATATTATTTTATCATTTAGTGGGTATTATTGGCAGTTGTAATACCATGTACATACAAGCATTGTAATACATTAAAGTACATTATCAAACAATTATGATCGATAACATTATAGAAGATGGGTTTTGTTCGTTTTTAATGTATGTTAGAGGGCTAAGAGTAAGTTTACTGTTACTGACTCTACTATCACCATTGCTATCAGCATCTCTTCTGGAATCTGCATATGCTCAAGAGCTCTCATGTCCTCAGAACCTAACTCCTACTAAGCAGGGCACTGATGGTGATGATACCATCAATGGTACAAATGGTAATGACGTAATATTTGCTGGCAATGGTAACGATGTTGTGTATGGTAATGGAGGTAATGACATAATCTGTGGTAATGGAGGTAATGATAAGATCTATGGAGGAGATGGGAATGATCAACTCTATGGTGGTTATGGTAATGATGTCGTACATGGAGGCTTAGGGGATGACTTCATTCAGGGAGGGCCTAACAACGATCTACTCTATGGTAATGATGGTAACGATAGGATCTATGGTAGTGATGGTAATGATGTTATGAATGGAGGAAATGGCGATGATGCAATACATGGGGGTATTGGCAATGATATGATTCATGGCAGTTATGGTAATGATGCTATTAATGGAGATGAGGGTAATGATAGACTGAATGGCAATGATGGTAATGACCAACTCTATGGTAGTGATGGTAATGATAGGATAGATGGTGGATTGCATGATGATACAATCTATGCTGGATCAGGGAATGATTTCTTGAATGGCTATGATGGTAATGATAGGATCTATGGAGAGGATGGCGATGATAGAGTTCATGCTGGTAATGGCAATGATTATCTTGATGGAGGAAATGGCAATGACTACCTTTATGCAAATGAAGGTGATGATGAACTTCATGGAGGAGATGGAAATGACCAACTCTATGGTGTAACAGGCGATGATGTATTGTATGGAGGTTCAGGGAATGACTGGCTTAGTGGTGGATTCAATGGAGAGGAAGATGATGGCAGAGATACACTCTATGGAGATGATGGTAGAGATTGGCTTGAAGGAGGCAACAACGATGATACACTTTATGGAAATGTTGGGAATGACCATCTATTTGGCAATGATGGTAACGATAAACTCATAGATGATGATGGTGCAGACTTTATGGTCGGAGGCAATGGAGATGACTATATAGAGGCAGGAATGGATGATGATATGCTCTTTGGCAGTGATGGCAATGATACACTCATAGGAGGAATGGGTATGGATATGATACTTGCTGGTAAAGGTGATGATACACTTCAAGGGAATGATGAGGATGATTGGCTTGCTGGAGATGATGGTAATGATAGGATCTATGGAGGTAATGGGGTAGATCATCTCATGGGAGGCTTGGGTAATGATACACTTTATGGAAATGCTGGGAATGATCATCTTGAAGGAGGCAACAACGATGACCTTCTAGATGGAGGAGAAGGGGATGATTGGATATTTGGTAATGATGGCAATGACCAACTCTATGGCAACGATGGCGATGATGTGAGGATAGATGGAGGCTCTGGTATGGACAAAGTATATGGTGGCAATGGCAATGACTGGCTAACAGGAGGTAGAGATGATGATGAGTTGCATGGAGATGCTGGGGATGATAGGGTTGAAGATTACTTTGGTAATGATACACTCTATGGCGATGCTGGTAATGATATACTTGTAGGAGGTATAGAGAATGATATACTCCATGGAGGTTCAGGTAACGATACATTAGATGGAGGAAATGGCAATGATAGGCTAGTAGGAGGAGATGGGGATGATTACATGGGTGCTGGAGATGGTGATGATCAGATAGATGGCAAGGATGGTATAGTTGATAACGACTTTATCGATGGAGGAGATGGGAATGATACATGCATCAGTGATCCAGATGCAGTAGTTCTATGCGAGATGTGATCAGATAGATAGATAGCAAGTAAGTATTCATCTCCTCATATTATTAGATCAGCAGGTCAACCATCATGGCTATGAATAACACTGCTAGATATGGACTTGAGAACTTGAAGAGTCTCCACGCCTTTGCCTCATCTGGTTTCAAGAGTAGTTGTATGCTCATAATTGTAACTATTATACCAGTTACCCCTGCTATTATCAGATAAAGGTATCCAAAGTACCCTGTGTATGCTAGTACCATGCTGAATGCTACCATGAGCAGTGTTGTTGCAGCGATAACCCTTGTTGATGTACTCACGCTATTAACCACTGGGAGCATAGGCACATTGGCCCTACTGTAATCCTCCTTCAGCCTCAGAGCTAGACTCCATATATGCATGGGTATCCATAGGAAGACGAGTAGGGCAAGCATTATGCCAACCTCTATATTTGTTAGTGTTATCGATACATAGCCTATAAGTGCTGGCATTCCTCCAGAGAAGCCTCCAAGCACTATATTTGCCCTACTCCTCCTCTTCAGTAACTTACTGTAGACTACAACGTAATCGAATATGCCGAATGCCATGAGCATAAGAGCATACACATTTATCATTGCTGATGTTATCAACGCTATTGCTATGAGTGTAAGCCCATAGTAGAGTGCATATTTAGCATCTATCCTCTTGCTTGGAATGGGTCTATGCCTGGTCCTCTCCATTATAGCATCTATATCTCTATCAACATAACTCGATACGGTATTTGCACCAGCAGAGCCTGCAGTTACAGATGCGAGAAGTAGTGCCCAGATTAGGATATCAGCACCAACACCACTTATGTTAGATGCTATAACAGCAGATGCGAATGCTGTGAAGACTAGCAGGTACCATATCTTGGGCTTTGTTACCTCCCAGTAGTTCCTTATGCTGTATCCTACCCTGCTCTTAAGCAACAAGTACTACCCTCACTTACTCTTATGGTTGCTAGATCTTATTTATAGTATTTCTTCTTCACTATTATTATTAGCCTCTACTTTGTCACTAGTGGTAGAACAACCTCTGAGAACGTTGGCTCCTTTATAGTCCTCTTCATCTCTATGAACGTCTCTGTCCTCTGCACCCCCTCTAACCTACCTATCCTATCTGATACTATATGATGGATCTCATCCAGAGTCTTTGCTGTTAACGTAACAAGTATATCGAACCTACCTGTAACCTCTGCGATCTCCCTAACCTCTGGTATCTTCATAAGTCCTGAGATTATGCTATCCCTCATCTTAGAATCCATGTTTATCCCTGTAACTGCCTTGACATTGTAACCTAGCATCTCCTCATTGACTATTATCGTGTACTTCTTTATCAGCCCTATCTTGATGAGCCTCTTTATCCTGCTGTAGACCACAGATGCATTGACATTTATCTTCTTGCTTAGCCTAGGCACTGATATGCTAGCATCCCTCGTCAGTTCACTTAATATCTTCATATCTAATTCATCTATTTTGGGCATAGCTATCTAAATTATTTAGTGTCTACTGGTTAATAAACTTATTTCTTATATATAGGTTTATTTGGCTAGAGGAGTTCTCTGACCTTGAGCATCTCTGCTAGGAGTACTGCACCTTTGGCAGAACCCATCTTCTCGTTGTGTGATAACAACACATACTTCACACCCTGCTCGAATGCTGTATCCTTCCTTATCCTCCCCACTATAGTGCTCATACCATCATTGACATCTCTATCAAGCCTAGGCTGTGGTCTGCTTGGATCATCATGCACTATTATGTAATCCTCTGGGGCAGATGGTAGATTCTTTATGCTAACATTACTAGAGTACTTGAGCATTGCCTGCTTCACATCCTCTGGTTCGCAAGTCCTGCTGGTCTCTACGAATACAGATTCAGTATGCCCATCTATCACTGGTACTCTAGTACATGTGCAACTAACCCTGAACCTAGCATCATCTATCCTCCCATCCATGAACCTGCCAAGTATCTTCCTTGCCTCTACCTGGACCTTCTCCTCTTCCTTTGGTATGAAAGGTATTATGTTATCGAATATGTCTAGGGCAGCAACCCCTGGACTCCTCCCTGCGCCTGAGACTGCTTGCAGAGAGGTCATTATAACCCTCTCTATCCCAAACTCATCCTGTATGGGTTTAAGTGTTATCGCTAACCCTGTTGTTGTACAGTTTGGCAACGGCGCAATGAACCCCCTCCATCCTCTCTTCTCTCTCTGCACCTCAAGGAGTTCAGCATGATCATCATTTATGCCTGGTATGAGTATTGGTACATCCTGCTCATACCTGAATGCTGCTGCAGTGCTTATCACTGGTGTATGCTCAGCCAACTTTGGCTCTATAACCCTAGCATCATCAGTCTCAACTGCTGTGAATACAAGATTGTAATCTTTAGCATCTATCTCATTAACACTCTTGACTACCATCTCTTTAGCATAGTCTGGTACTGGTGTGCGTTGATGCCACTTCAGTATCCCTGTACTGCTATCCCTCAACGCATCTATGTACCTCTTGCCTGCAGAGCGCTCAGATGCTGCAACTGCTCCCACCTCAAACCATGGATGCTTATCTAGCGCAACTATGAACTCCTGCCCTACAACTCCAGTTGCCCCTATTATCGCTACTCTAAGCATGACATCTCTCTGCAAGAGCATTATATTAATGCTTCATGCTACAGAACAAACCTAAATACAAGTGAGGAGAGATAAGGATATGAGCTTGTTGGATGGTTTGGCCAATATCAAACCAGGCATACTCTCTATGAAGAGTATAGTTCATGGTGGTAAGCATTACTACTTCCAATCCTCAAACACTCTAGTAGACTTTAGTACAAGCGTTAATCCACTAGGTCCATCACCAAGGGTTAAGGAGGTTATAGTGAGGAGTATAGATGCTATAGTAGCGGAGTATCCAGATAACAGTACTAGGAGGTTCAGGAGAGTAGCAGCAGAGTACATTGGTGTTGATGATTCATGTATAGTAGCAGGGAATGGGAGTAGTGAGTTGATCTACCTCATAGCAGATGCATTCCTTGCTAGGGATGATAGAGTGCTTATAATTGAACCAACATTCTCAGAGTATGAGCGTGCATCATTGAAGAACTCTGCTAAGGTTGAGCATATAATGCTAGAGTTTACATTCAAGGATGAGCATCAAAGTATACTGGCTGAGCGTATGAATGGTACAAGGCTCATCTTCATATGCAATCCTAACAACCCTACAGGCTCAGTTATAGAGAAGAAGACTATGTTGAGGGTTGTTGAAGAGGCATACAATCGAGGGGTTATGGTATTGCTAGATGAGTGCTTCATGGAGTTCTCTAGCATAGATTGCTCACTTGCAAGGCATGTTGAGGAGTTCAATAACCTCATAGTTCTAAGGTCTTTAACAAAGGCATTTGGACTTGCAGGACTAAGGCTAGGCTACTGTTTAGCAAACTCCAAGCTTGCAGGTGTACTTGCAGATGCTAAGGTACCATGGAGTGTAAATGCTTTAGCAGAGGTAGCAGGTGTAGAGGCCTTGAATGATAGAGAGCATATAGAGAGGAGTAAGGCTATACTTACTAGGGAGAGGGATTATATGCATGATAGGCTTGAAGAGGTAGGCTACTCCCCATCGAGGTCAAGTGTGAACTTCTTCCTAGTTAGGATACCTGATGGAATGAACTCTACCACACTAAGAGATAAGTTGCTACATAAAGGTATGCTAGTTAGGGATTGTAGCAACTTCTATGGGCTAGAGGATGGGAGATACATTAGGATAGCCCCTAGGCTTAGGACTGATAACGAACTGCTCATAGATGCTATGGAGGATGTATTGGATGAGTATGGGAGATGCTAGGTTAGATGCAAGGTGTATAATGGTACAGGGTACAGCATCAAGTGCTGGTAAGAGCATGATAACAACTGCACTCTGCAGGATAATTGCAGATCTAGGCTACAGGGTTACACCATTCAAGGCACAGAATATGTCCTCAAACGTATACATAACCAAAGATGGGCTTAAGATGGCTAATGCTCAAGCACTGCAGGCACTTGCTGCTAGAGTTGAGCCAGATGCTCATATGAACCCGATACTCCTTAAGCCCTTAGGAGATTACATGAGTAGTGTCATCATTCTAGGCAAGGAGTACAAGAGGATGCATGCTAGAGATTACTATAGGTTTGCAATTGGTAGAGGTCTTAGCATAGTACTATCATCATTAAGGTATCTATCATCCAAGAGTAATATCATAGTTATAGAGGGTGCTGGTAGCCCTGCTGAGATCAACATAGCAAGGTATGATATAGCAAACATGAGGCTTGCAGAGGCTATAGGTGCACCAGTGCTTATAGTCTCAGATATAGAGAGAGGGGGATGCTTTGCAAGCATGATAGGTACACTTGCACTCCTCAAGAGAAGAGAGAGGGACCTTGTAAGGGGGTTTATAATAAACAAGTTCAGAGGAGACCAATCCATACTTGCTGAAGCACTATCAAGGTTTGAGAGGATGAGTAGGAAGAGGATATTAGGAGTAGTTCCATTCATCGATGATCTTGCACTACCTGAGGAGGATTCGTTATCTAGTAAGAGAGGTTATGGTGGTGGAACCACTACACTCAACAACCCTCAATACAATAATAAGCATCTGGATGAGATGATAGATAGGCTGAGCAAGGTCGTTAAGAGCAGCATTGCAATGGATGAGATGATGAAGATACTAGATCTGAGTTAGTTAAGTATGCCTTGTTGATATGGATCTATCACAATTATTACAGCAGGTACAGGAGCTGGTACAGCAACAACAGCAGTCACAACTAACTATACATCTTATTATACTTGTTTGCGCACTCTCGCTAGATCTACTCTTTGGAGAGTATCCAGCAAGGTTGCATCCTACAGTCTGGATTGGTAGAGTAATATCACTATTCAAACCAAGGTTGAAGCACAGATCTAAGATAAGGGAGTATGCCAATGGCTTCATATTTGCTGTAACGCTTGTTGCATCTCTATACCTGTTGACATATCATACACTATCAATTCTAGAAGTTCATAACATAGCACTGATATTAGTATCTGCATTCTTGTTGAAGAGCACATTTGCCATAAGGGCTATGGAGGAGCATGCAAATGCAGTCATGAACTCACTTCTACTAAACGATATAGCAACTGCTAGATCCAATGTATCCATGATAGTTGGAAGGGATACATCAAACCTAGATGAGGAGCATATACTCTCAGCAACTATAGAGAGCATAGGGGAGAGCACTGTAGATGGTGTAACATCATCACTCTTCTACTACACACTGTTTGGAGTAGCAGGTGCACTAGCATACAGGGCAGTCAATACACTAGATTCAATGCTTGGATACAGGGATGAGTACCATAAGCATATAGGATATGCATCTGCAAAGTTGGATACCATTGCAAACTACATACCTGCTAGGCTAACAGCACTAACCATGATTCTAGCATCGATGCTCTTGGGGCTTGACTGGAGGAATGCTATAAGGATAATGCTTAGGGATAGGCATAACACACCAAGCATCAACTCTGGCTATCCCATGTCTGTAGTTGCTGGAGCATTAAGGATAAGGTTGGAGAAGATAGGCTACTATAGGCTTGGTGATGGAAGAGAGGCTATAACGATTGAGCACTGCAGGCTAGCATTGAGGGTTATGAAGTTGAGCAGCATGATCTTCATAGCAGGCGTAGTACTCCCCTTACTTATTATAATACATGCATTGTTGGTGATGTGAAATAAAGGATGATGATGAGCATTGGGCATAGTAGATGTACTATCTTCCCTAATATCATTCCTGAGCATAATACCTGCACCTACACGTAAAGCATATGATATAACATACATTGCAGGCTATATCTTCCTCTTCCCAATAGTTGGAGCGTTATTAGGCGTAATAATAGGAGCAGTAGCACTCCTACTCTCACTTGCCATATCTAATGGGATGATTGTGGTATTACTTGTTATAGCACTCATACTCATCATCACTGGCATGCACCATACAGATGCCCTAGCAGACTTTGCAGATGGTATCATGGCCAAAGGTAGCAGGGATGATAAGATAAAGGCGTTAAGGGATCCAGCAATAGGGGCTGCTGGCGCATCGATCCTCATACTCTACCTTCTTGGGCTCTTCATAGCACTAAACATGCTCGATGGTTTAAGCATGCTAAAAGCAATCATAGTTAGTGAGTGCATAGCAAAGTACTCGATGGTGTTACAGGCATCTATAGGCAAGGTAGCATGGGAGGGGATGGGGGCACCATTCGTAAGGGCAATGAAGGGCAAGGACTGCAGGGGTGTGAACTGGTCAAGGTTACTCATAGCAACCATAACCACTATAGGTGTAGCATATGCTACATTGAATCAGATAGGTGCATATGCAATGGTAGGCTCCATTGCCATTGCAATGATACTCCTTGCTCTAGCCAATAGGAACTTTGGTGGTGTATCTGGAGATCTCTTTGGCACAACCAACGAGTTATCTAGGCTAACCTCTCTACTTATAATATCATCCAGCATTACATGATGATGATGATGGATGGGATGATGGCACTGATAATGGCTGGGGGAAGGGGCTCTAGGCTTGCAATGAAGAATGAGGAGAAGCCATTGGTCAAGATCAATGGTAAGCCAATGATCTCATATGTGATCGATGCGCTGCTACGCTCTAAATGCTTCAACACAGTAACGGTTGCATTGAGCAGAAATACGCTTAGGACTAGAAGGTATCTAATGGATGAGTATGCAGATCATGATGCTGGTTATGGTGACGTTGCAATAGGCAAATGTTATGGTAACTGCAAGATTAGGTTGGTTGATACACCTGCACATGGCTATGTTCTTGATCTTAACTCACTCATTCTAGATTGTAGGGATTCTGATGATAGACATGGGTATTACAACATCTTCATAACACCAGCAGATCTCCCATTGATAGATGAGCATACAGTGAGGTATATAGTTGGAATGGCAACTAGTAGGAGATACAATAGTGCATGGATAGCAGTCATGACCAAGAAGGCACTCCTAGACTCCCTAGGCATATCTTGCAATGAGTGCATTGATTACAATGGCTCAATGCTCTGCTACACAGGTATCAGCATAGTCGATACACGAGGTATCAGAATGGTACCAGCAGTTATAGATGAGGATCATATCATCCTTGATGATATAAGGGTAGCAGTGAACGTTAACACACTTGAGGATCTGAAGGTTGCAGAGCGTATGCTCAGGCGAATGATGTAGGATTGAATATGATCAAACGAACCTATTAACCTCTACAGCATGGATAACTGCCTTCCCACCAGTATTCTCAACCAGTAGAGCATTGCACTGCCTGCACCTTATGCTCATGCTTGAGTGTGAATACACAACCCTTTCTGCATTACAGTTGCTACACCTTACAAGCATGAATGCACTCCTAGGCTTTGGCACAAGTATATGCTCCCTCTTACCCATATCGATCACCTATGCAGCTATCTCAACCTTCCTGAGCCTTATACCATACCTCTGCAGTGTATACCCACAGTCCTTGCACTTGAACTTGAGGAGTTGCTTCTTGGTTGTCTTTGCTGTCCTCTTCTGCTCTGGATACTTCTGACCTCCATAGCCCTTCTTCTCCTCCTCATGCCTCCTAACACCCCATGCAGTACCCCTCTCCTTACCCTTCTTGTATAGTGAGATGGTATGTGTAGTATGCTTCTTGCACCTAGGGCAGTATGTGTTTATCTCCTTTGGCACCTTCATGTACTCTCCTCCTCTACACTCTTATTTAAAGTACACTACAAAAGTTATAAATTGGAGTATTAATGAGATATGGCTGGGTGATCTGATTGGCTATACCAGTAACAACAGCAGGGGGTACTGTACCAGTCCTGATACTGAAGGAGGGTGCAAAGGAGACTAGAGGCAGGGAGGCACAGAGGAACAACATAACAGCAGCAAAGTTGGTAGCAGAGATTGTGAAGACAAGCCTAGGTCCAAGGGGAATGGATAAGATGCTTGTAGATACCCTAGGTGATGTTACAATAACAAACGATGGTGCTACAATACTGAAGGAGATGGATGTACAGCATCCAGCAGCAAAGATGATGGTTGAGATATCCAAAGCAACTGATAATGAGGTTGGTGATGGTACAACATCTGTAGTAGTGCTTGCTGGAGCACTGCTAGAGAGGGCTGAAGAACTGATAAACAAGGATGTCCATCCTACAATAATAGTTGATGGGTATAACATGGCATTGGAGAAGGCACTACAGGTTCTTGATGATGTTAGCATAAAGGTTGAACCTTTGGATAAGAGAACTTTAAGGAAGATAGCCCTAACAACGTTAGCATCAAAGCTAGTTGCTGAGGAGAGTGGATACCTTGCTGACCTTGTTATAGATGCAGTACTTACAGTTGCTGAGAAGAAGGATAGCAAGTATAGAGTTGATATAGATAACATAAAGGTTGAGAAGAAGGCTGGAGAGTCATTGCATGATACACAACTGATAAGAGGTATAGTGCTTGACAAGGAGGTAGTACATGGAGGTATGCCAAAGAGGGTAGAGAAGGCAAAGATTGCTCTAATCAATGCCCCATTAGAGATAGAGAAGACCGAGTTCGACGCAAAGATAAGGATAAACAGTCCAGAGCAGATGAAGCTATTCCTTGAAGAGGAGAATAGGATGCTCAAGAGCATGGTGGATAAGATAGTTGCTACAGGTGCAAATGTTGTGATATGCCAAAAAGGTATAGATGATATGGCTCAACACTATCTAGCAAAGGCTGGAGTACTAGCAGTAAGAAGGGTTAAGGAGTCAGATATGTACAAGTTGGCAAAGGCAACTGGTGCAAGGGTTGTTACAAACATTGAGGAGTTGACATCATCTGATCTAGGTTATGCTGACCTTGTTGAGGAGAGGAAGGTTGAGACTGACAAGTGGGTATTCATTGAAGGATGCAAGGATCCAAGAGCAGTTACTATACTGATAAGGGGAGGATCCCAAAGGGTTGTAGATGAGGCTGATAGAAGTATACATGATGCAATAATGGTTGTAAAGGATGTTGTTGAGAACCCTGCTATAGTGGCTGGAGGAGGAAGCATAGAGGCTTATATAGCAAAGGAGTTGAGGTCATGGGCAAATACACTCTCTGGAAGGGAGCAACTAGCAGCAATAAAGTTTGCTGAAGCATTAGAGGTTATTCCATTAACGCTAGCAGAGAATGCTGGCATGGACCCGATAGATACGATGACTGAGTTGAGGTCAAAGCAGAACAAGGGCTCAAAGTGGACTGGGGTTGATGTAAAGAATACACAGGTGGCAGATATGTACAAGTTGGAGGTTCTTGAGCCTGCTGTTGTAAAGTCACAGATTATGAAGGCAGCAACTGAAGCAGCAATAATGATACTACGCATAGATGATGTCATAGCAGCAGCAAAGGCTGAGATGCCAAAGGGAAAGGGCCATGAAGGCGAGGAGGGTGCTGGTGAAGGCACGGGTATGGGCGGTATGGAGTAGTTAGTTAGTCAGTTGGTTGAGAGCATAGATGCCATGATCTTGTTAAGATCAAAAATATGAAATAATTTTTTATTTTATTTTATTAAAGATGAATGGGTTGGATTTGGGTATAGATCTCCCATCTGCTCTAAGGAATATAGGCTATACAGTTGTCATGC
>JACAFJ010000011.1 GCA_013538675.1 Candidatus Nitrosocaldus tengchongensis | reverse complement strand
TGGTGATGGAGGCAGCATAGAGCAGATGATTGAGAGGGCTGGGATCATATGCAATAGGCAGTTACTGCCAGGGGATATAAAGGCTGGGAGGAACTACAAGCATCCAGGAGGCATAAGGCTTGGAACATCTGAGGTTACTAGGCTTGGTATGAGGGAGCAGGATATGGTTGAGATAGCAAGGTTCATCAAGCGGGTAGTTGTAGATAGGGAAGAGGTAAGCAAGGTAGCATATGATGTAATGGAGTTCAGGAAGGGTTTCCAGAAGGTCCATTATGCGTTCGATGATAGTGTAGGGGCATATGAGTACATCTCATTGGTAAAGGAGAGGTAGAGGTAGTAGTGGAGTGGAGTGGAGTATCTATTTAAGGAATATTTTCAATCTGAATGAAAATATATAAATAAAAAGGTTAGATGCCCCTCCTAGCGTAGAGGAGGGTTGCTCCTAGCAGTGCTGCAACCACACCTATACCTCCAAGAATTGTCTCTGGTACAACCATGAAAGATTCTACTGTAAAGTCGTACCAGTGCATATCTCCTGGTCCATGCGGATGCCCAACGCATACCATAACATGCAGTGTACTACCAGGTTCTACATTAGGCACTGTGAGCGTTGCAGTAGCGTATCCTGTTAGTGTCTCTCCAGCAGGAACACTCCATGTACCATAACCAGCGAATGGATTACCTGCTCCATCAACAACGCTTACTATCACCCAGTCCCCTATGATTGTATGGCCATCAGTCCATGCAAAGCCTGCATCTCTCCATCCTCTTGGTCTATCTCCCTCTATCAACGTAATACTCATCTCTGCTGTTATAGTACTCCCAGGCAATCCACTACTCTGGGATAGGGTTAGTGTCATCTCCCTATCACGTTCTACCTCACAGAGTACATCATGATACTCATCTTCACTCTCCTGTGCATATACTACTGGCATCAAACCAGCAAGTAACAGTGCTAGAACCACTCCTACCATCCCTTTCTTACTAAAGTTCATAAGAACAATTATTAATTATTATTAATAAAATTAGCTAAACTTATTATAGGAGGATTAAATAAACGAGCTTAAACCCTATCATGGTAAGGAAAATATCATAAAATGGTAAAAATTAACATAAAATTATATATTATTGTAATGTTCTAGTTTTATCTCCTGTTTTAGGTACCTTTTTATCCCTTCCTTGTACTTGTCAAGGAATACTATTGTTAGGTTGAGTAGACATTCATCGCATATTGGTTTGTTCCTGAAACTTATGCCTTTGCCCTTCTCAAATGCAAAGTTCATATCGCATATGATGCAACGCATATAGCCAATAATTGATAGGGGGTATAAATTAATTCCTAGTCAATCCTCTCAAACCATCTATGATCTTGCCTACAGCATCGTACTCTCCTTCCTCAAAGAGTGTACCTATAACTATAACATTCGCCCCAGCCTTTGCAAGGGAGACTGCTGTATGCTCATCCTTTATGCCTCCCCCTACAAGTAGGAGGCCATCGAAGTTCTTCCTTACAGCAGTAACCATCTCTGGCTTTACTGATGATTGTACCCCAGATCCAGCCTCTAGGTACAATGCTCTCATACCCATGTACTTTGCTGCTAGGGCATGCATAACAGCAAGTTTAGGCTTGTCCATCGGTACACCCCTTGCCCTCCCTATGAACCATACAGAACTACCCTCGCCTATGACGAGGTAGCCCATTGGTATAGCCTCAAGCCCATGCTTCTTAACGTACAATGCTCCTAGAGCCTGTGCTTGTGTTATGAAGTATGGGTTCTCTGAGTTGAGGAGCGAACTGAAGAGTATTGCATCTGCCTTTGCTGATATACCAGTTATGTTGCCAGGGAAGAGTATTACAGGTATCTTTGCACTAGCCTTTATGGATGCTACTACACCATCCAACTCTATCTGATCTATAACCGATGAACCTCCAACCAGTATAGCATCTGCCCCCAGCTCCTCACTCTTCCTAGCCATGTTGGCTGCGCTATCATACTCTAGCGACTCAGAGTCTATTAGGACGAAGCATAACGGTCTCTTCCTCGATAGTTCGAATAACTTGCTCTCTACAGGTCCCATTGCTGATCTATAGACTCTCTACCTTTATATTTACTCTTAGCTATACATCGTTGGATAGCTTGATGGTTGAAGATGACTTGAAGAATGATAAGATATTAAGGTTCTTTCTTGAAAGATCCCTATTTAGTGATAGACAGTTTGATATTATTTATAATAGAATCCATGGGGAAAGGGAAGGAGGCATAAGCAGAGGAGCATACTACAGAATATTAAGGCAGAGTAGAGAAAAGGTTGAAGGTATTATCTACAGTCTGCTTCTGCTAAAATACATAGGCATGCTGGATAGTAAGAAACAGGGTATACTCATACAACTCCTCAAACAGGTAGATGTGATATCACATAGCAGTACTGATGATGATGTGATCTATGATGTGATCTATGATGTAATCGATAGGTTAGTTAAAGGCATGAGTAAGGTGTGAAGTGATTAATACATGTATCAATTATTTTTGGCTCTTCATGTGATATAATAGATTGCTGGAATGTGATGCATGAGTATAAGCGCTGAGGATGTGATATTCATGTTGATATCCTACATTGCAGGTATGTTTGTAACATCACTAACTATAAACAGGAATGTACACTCTAGGAAGAGTGTTGATATTAATGGGGTCTATGAACATGTGATCGCTGATCTCATGGCTAGGATTGATGTGATAGATCTTAGAATGAAGAGAATTGATGGTATCACAAGATCATTATACAGTAAGGGATCACAATCCAAGGAGCTGGATGGGAAGGAAGAAGATGATGATGGTATGAGCATGATCGATCCCAAGTATGTTAGTAACTGTACCAAGAGTGACAACAATTATGATGCAATATCCATGGCTAGTGACGATGATGGTAATAGCAAGGAGAGGCAGAGTGGTGCGATGATCACTGTTAAGGAACACGATGAAGTAAGGAAGGGTATGGATGATGGTAGATTAGCTATAATATCAAGCAACCGTGATAGTTATAAGAGCGTAGCAGATGATGATAGGAAGGAAGAAGGGAGGGGAGGAGGAGTAATAGTAAGCAAGTATGTAAATAACGAAGAAGGTAATGTTAGTACGATAGAAAAGGTATTGCATATGATAGTAGAAGAAGGACCAAAGACATCAAGAGAGATAGAACAGAGGTTGGGAATGAGTAGGGAGCATACTGCAAGGCTCATGAAACGTCTTTATGATATGGGTTATGTCATCAGAGATGAGAGTAAGAGACCATACAGGTATATGCTTGCTGAGTACAACCATCCAGTAAGTAAGTGATTCAGCTCAGCAAGGAGATGTTATCAATGCTTAAGCATGACCCTCCTGTACCTCCACTCCCTTCCATTCTTGCTCCTAGCAAGTACACCTTTGCTTGCGAACCTTGCCAGATATGTTGATACCATGCTCAACTTTATAGGTTCATTGTACCTATCCTCATAAGCCTCTAGTACTTGAGAGGATGTAAAGTCACCGTATGGGAACTCCTCCTCTATAAGGTGCATTATCCTCTCGCCTAAAGAGTTGAGTTCCTGAGCATACATATCCTTCTCCTCATCATTACTCTCATCTAATAGGTTCATCATCTCAAATACCTTAAGAACCTTCTCACGGGTAAGGTTACCCTCCACTACGATAGAGTACTTACTACCCTCACTATCCTCTAACTCTATCTTCACCTTCTTACGTGCCACGTGCCACGTGCACCTACCTATACTCTTAAGGATTAACCAATAAACTTGATGGTTCAAATCTGTTAGTTGAAGAGGTCTAAATCTTGAAGAGTATAATATACTATAATATATATTGCAATTAACTAAAGAGTTAAGATGGTTTAGTATCAATTTATCCCTGTCATCTCTTTTACCTTATTATAATAGCAAGTATGTATCATTGTCAAGATGATATTGCTATGATATCAAAGAATCTTAACTCTTCAGGAATTAAATGATGATAGAAAGTATAGTCATGGCTATAGTAGAGGTTGAGATACCAGATGGTGCACTGAGGTTCCTTAGAGCAATGCAGATACTCTGGCAGTATCCTAATGGTTGGGTTGAGCAGTACCTTACAAATGCTATACTGAAGACCATAGAGAAGGATATAGATGAGGGGATTATAGATAGGGAGAGGGTAAAGGAAGCTTGTGGTATTAGCAAACTATACTCGCAGGAGTTACCATTGAACAAGGAGGCTATCCCAGTATAGCCTACATATTATTTTTTGAGATAATAAGGATATATTTTTATTATTCATTAGTATTAGTAGATCATCCACCTGTAAGTCTTGCAAATTTACTACTGCTGCTATGGCTACCCTTACTCTGTCTAGAGTAGGCTAGATAATCCAAGTTAACAAGTGCTATCTCTGCTGACTCTCTAACCTCTCTACTCTCATCATTCAATGCCTCCATGAGCGCTTCTCTAGCACGTTCAGAGCCTATGACACCTAATGCTATAGCTGCTTCATGCCTAACAAACTGGCTCTCATCATTTAACATAGCGTGGATTAGAGCATCTACAGCACTTGCATAACCCATCTGGCCTAGGGAGAATGCTGCTTCATGCCTAACAAGGGCATTAGGATCATTGAGGAGCACACCGGATATGGGCTCTACAGCCTCCCCTCCTGCTATCTCTACAAGTATGCATACAGCCCTAGCCCTTACATCAAAGTCATCATGCTTAAGTAATGCCTTGAAGTACTCAACATCCTTCATGTAGAATGCTTCTTCCATCTCCTCAAGTAGTAGATTCTTGCTACTGCTATCACTATTGTTATTCTTAACCTTTACCCTGCTCATGATAGGGTAATATAATAGCAGGTAGATTCATACTTTACTATGGGATTACTGCTTAGGATATACCTGCTACTCTCACTTCTAGCATTCCTTATAATAGCGCTTGTTAATGGCATCATATCCATGATAGTGCCAGATGGTCCCAACTTTCATTACACGCATTGGATACTTGGTAGATTGACTGGGCTATGGTCTATTGATTTCATCGTTGATATGCTTGTAACTGCATTTGGTGTAGGTTTTATACTAACCATAGCATGGATGCACCATTACAGGTATCCTTGATCTGCAAGCAATGATCGTTGTATCTGATCGATGATCCTAACCACTACTTTATATAGGAGTTAGGTAAGCAATCCTGTAATGGCAAGTGTATGCTTATCACACAAAGAGGACCCAGATGGTATAGTATCAGCATCCCTGATCAAGTATGTTTATGCTCATAATACAGATATGAAGGTGATACTTGCAGATTACTCTGACCTCCTCCAGAGGCTTGAAGAGGCAGTAAGCATGAAAGACCTTAAGCATCTCTTCATATGCGACATGGGTTTGAGCAAGGCTAATGAGGAGATGTTCTTTAGGCTAGTGGAGCATGCAAGTAGAGGAGGATCAAGGGTTACATACATCGATCACCATTACCTAGAGGAGGAGAGCAAGGATAGGTTAAGGGGCTATGGTGTTGAGTTGATACATAACGTAGAGGAGTGCACATCCATCCTGATATACCATAACCTCCTGAATGAGAACCTACCAAGTAGGTTTGCTCTACTTGCTGGGCTTGCTTCCATAATAGATGAGATGGGCAATAGAGAGATAGCAAGTAGGATACTAGGCAGTTACGATAAGCATTTTGTTGAGTTTGAAGCAACAGCACTAGCATATGCGATATACCAGAACCAACACAATCAGGAGTTCCTCCTTGCACTGGTCGATAAACTCGTTGAGGAGATGCCACATGCTATAGGTGGAGTGCTAGAATCTGCAAAGGAGTACGCACAGAAGATAACCAATAATATAAGTGTGATAGAGAATGATGCTAAGAGGGATGATGATGTAGTTTATATTCAGGCTGTAGACCTACCTGCAAGTACAGTAGCCAATATGCTACTAACAATGTACAAGGGTATCAAGGTTGCTATATCATACAAGCAGAGAGGGGATAGGATGGTTGTCTCATTAAGGGGATCTAATCTCTGCAAACTACATCTAGGGAGGGTTGTTAATGATATAGCAAGTGAACTTGGGGGTAGTGGGGGAGGTCATGATAAGGCCTCTGGTGCAATGATACCAAAGGATAGTATAGGTATATTCATTGAGAAGATCAAGGGTTTAGTGAACGGTTCCTCTAGTTGATATATCATCCACTCATCACTTATTCTTCTACTACTAATATTATTATTATAGTTATGCATTATTAATCCTTCATAATATATCATGTTTTTGCATGATATCATGTTATCAACATAAGAGTTGGTATAGATATTGTTAATATTGTTACTGTTAACATATGAGAGATGTTAACTCATTAACTTCCAGTGGAAGTGGTGGTGTTAGAATCAGCATTATACATACTCCAGTGGAAGTGGTGGTGTTGATTTAAGCCTATTAACCATATTAACACCAATTAGATGCTCCAGTGGAAGTGGTGGTGTTGATTTAAGCCTAGTTGATATATAGTTAACATATAGTTAACTTGTAGTTAATTGAAGGGAAGGAAGGAAAGGGAAGAGAGACACCACCATTTCCTCTGTTTGCTAGGATACTAACTACAAGTAAGAGCGATAAATATGATAATAATCATAGATAAATTATCAATTAAAATTGATTTACTAGTTTAAAAGTTAAAGGTATACAGTAGTAAGTAGTAATTACATTGGAAATGGTGGTGTGTGTGAGTAGAATGTGTAATGGGGTGTAGATAACATGGGATACGATAATCTGATAGATGAGATATTCAATAGGGTAGTAGCATCCAAGCCCTTGATAAAGGATAGGGATGTGCTTAGATCAGATTATGTACCAGATAGACTACTCTACAGGGATAACGAGATAAGGGCTGTTGCAGAGTCGCTCTCGCCATTACTCAAGGGATCTAGAGCCTCAAACCTCTTGCTCTATGGTAAGCCTGGTACTGGTAAGACAGCAGTTGCTAGATACGTGCTGAAGCGTCTACAGGAGAGGGCAAGTAGATCAAATCTGAACGTTGCTCTAGCCTACTCTAATGTAAAGAATGCAAAGAGAGAGTATACAGTACTTGTACAACTTGGAGAGACCATAGGTCTAAGGTTCCCCTTCACAGGTCTAGCATCTAGTGAGGTATTCGCTAGAATAATCAACCACATAGATGAGCATGGTATAGATACAGTATTCGTTCTAGATGAGATAGACTTTCTTGTAAAGAAGCATGGTGATGAGATACTCTACCAGATGACTAGAGCAAATGAGTATCTTCAGAAGGGTTCTCTAGGGTTAGTAGGAATATCTAACGATCTTAACTTCAAGGACCTTCTAGACCCTAGAGTATTGAGTAGCCTTAGTGAGGAGGAGGTACTCTTCTCCCCATACACGGTTGAGGAGTTGAGGCATATACTCATGGATAGGGCAAGGCTAGGCTTCTATGAAGGATGCATAAGCGAGGCTGCAATAAACCTTTGCGCTGCTATAGCAGGTGCAGAGCATGGAGATGCTAGAAGAGCGCTAGACCTTCTAAGGGTAGCAGGTGAGGTTGCTGAGAGGGAAGGCGCTGATAAGGTCGAGGAGAAGCATGTAAGGATAGCAGAGAAGAGGATAGAGCAGGATAAGGTTAGTGAGACCCTAAGAAAGTTACCATTGCATGAGAAGTTGGTCATCCTTAGCGTTATGCTCTCAGATAAGGGTTCTACTGGGAGCGTGTATGATACATACATATCATTGGCAAAGAGGCTAGGCATACAGCCAGTAACACAGAGGAGGGTAGGGATGATAATAAGTGAGTTGGATATGCAAGGCCTGCTCTATGCCCCAGTTGTAAATCAGGGCAGGTATGGGAGAACGAAACGTATCTCTCTAGCCATACAGGATTCTCTAGTTAGAGAGGTCTTATCTGATGATCCAATGCTAACAGTATTATTCTAAGCATCTCTCTTGATTTAAATAACCTGTAATTACTTAAACTGATATGAGTTTGAAGAAGAGGCTCATACTCCTTGCAATAGCATCACTAGCATTCATAGCATTCTTCAACCTGGGTGCAAATAGTGAGATAAATGAGCAGGATGCAAAGAGCATCACAGAACAGTTCAGGGAGATGGTAAAGGATATAGATGCCTATGGGATATTCCTGAATAACTTCAGGATAGCATTAGCAATGTTCATACCTGCCCTAGGCATTGCTATAGGCTTGTTCTCTGCCTACTCCACAGGCTTGGTCTTCAAGGCCCTAGTTGTAACGACACCAGAACTTGCAGGTATACCCCCACTGCTAGTACTTGCCACACCATTCGGCATAATGGAGGTTGTATCCTATGGCATAGCGATGTCCCAGAGCGGTATACTACTGCATAACATAATCCAGAAGAGAGGCTTTAAGTTAGTTATCATCCCAACACTTATACTCATAGGTATAGTATGTGCATTGCTACTTGCTGGAGCATTCATAGAGTACTATATGATAAGGACTGCCATGGAGAGGATATAGGTGTAGTAGTAATAATATAATAATAATTAGCATACAAGCAGTAGCAATATAAGCAAACATTTATCCCTCCTCCTTGGTTATAATTGGTATGCTTGGCACAAAGGTACGCTACTATCCAAGACTTGAGAACCCAACAATGGTTGCTGCTCTACCAGATATGGGTAACGTTGCTGGTCTATGCATATCAACCCTAGTCAAGGGATTGAATGCAGAACTCTTTGCTGAGGTATATGCATATTGGCCACCATACATAACATACAAGGATAGCATCATAGAGTATAAGCAGTCAACGTACAGATTCTACACCTCAAGCATGGATGACCTTGTTATATTTGGGGGAGACTTCAACCCTACAGACCCTAGGAGGCTCTACGAGGTATGCTATGAGGTAGTTAACATGGCTCAGAGGTTATCTGTGAAGAGGTTATACACTGTAGGGGCAGCGTTAAGACCATCGGTTGGTGCAGAGCCTAGGGTTTATGGTGCAGTGAATAGTACTAGCCTACTTGATACCTTGAAGGAGCATAACCTGCTCATCCTTGAAGGAGAAGGTCAGATAACTGGATTCAACGGTCTCATACTGGGCATAGCGATGGAGAGAGGGCTAGACGCTATATGCATACTTGGTGAGATAGATAACCCAGAGATGATACAGCCTAGAACAGCAAAGAGAGTACTTGAGAGACTGCTTGATATTTCAAAGATAAGGACGTTCGATATGTCTGAACTCGATGAGGAGGAGAGGAGGAAGAGGTTCATGGAGGAGCAGTTACGTTACATGGGTAGCATGCTGGAGAGGGATAAGGGCAAGGGTAGAAGAAGTGATATTGGCATATACTATTGATTGTTTGATTGTTTGATTGTTTGTTTGATTGATTTATCGACTCAATACATTGGCTTGATGACCATAACACATAGATCACTATACTCTCTATCTGGGATATCTACTAGGGTGCATCTTGTAACCCTCTCACTGCTCAATGTTAGGTTCTCATATATATCGACACTGAAACAATTAGCATCGATACCCTTCTCATCCATCAGGAACCTTGCTATATGTTGGGGCATAAAGTCCCATGGTCTGGGTAAGAGTATAACACTACGTCCTGCCCTCAATGCATTGGCAAGGGTATCCTTCTCCCTATCTATGCTACCAGTGATGTGGAATGTTATGAGGGTTGATTTGTCTATTGCAATCTTTGACCTTGCTGCTGCTACTTGCACCGAACTTATCCCTGGGATGATCTCAACCTCTACACCGTTACCTGCAAATAACGTTACCAATCTATCAACTATCTCAGATTCTGAGAAGTCTGGGTCGCCAGTGAAGAGTATGCAGCATACCTTATCCTTACCCTTGAGATCATCGATAACCTGTGCATAGACATCATCCTGTGTCTTCAGGGTTATGATCCTGACATCTTTTCCTTTAGCCATCTTACTATTACTATAGCCATCTATACTATTTACAACATCTCTTACAGCATTCAGTGCATGTTTATACCCAACTACTATATCTGCTCTCTCTATGAGCCTTCTTGCTATATCTGTGATGTAACCTTCACCACCAGGTCCTACACCTACAAGGTACACCTTGCTCATATTGAGAGGCAAAAGGTTTAATTATATAAGCCTATGCTGTACTGCCATGGTTCTGGATGAGAAGAGAGTACCAAAGGAGATATACGATTGGTTGATCTCAGAGTCGATAAACTTTCCTAGCGAGGATCTGAAGAAGAGGGGTAGCACTAGGAAGGAGTAAGCGCAGCGGTAAACGAACTATAATAAGCAGGCAAGTATTATATTATTAGGCTGATCCATGCATCGTCTCTTCCAGATGAAGAAGGATAGGATGAGAATAAAACCCTTATATCCATCCTATGTAGAGATATGGTATGCAGTTCGACTATGAGGAGTTTCAGAGTGTGGAAGAAGTGATGGCATACCTTGTAACTATTGCGCCACTCATGAAGCAGGTTATGACCCTGCATACATATAGAGGCTATACATTCGCTCTACTACCCTTCTCCCCCCTCTCTGGCGATCATGTACTCATGGTTTATGCCAAGAGGGAGATTGAGCATGGCCTGCTGGAGTTCGATCTCTCAACATTGAAGTACAGAAAGGTTAGTGCAGTTGAGAGGGCTGATAAGAACTACTTTATAGTCACAACACCAAGGAGGAATACACTTGCAGACAAGGCTATAGAAGAGTTGGAGAAGAGTATTAGTAGTTAGTTAATTAGTTGATGCTGTATGAATGAAGTTGAATGGGAATAGTTAGTTAGTTAATGGATGCAAGGTTAGTATAGATGGATAGATGGATAGATAATGTATGGAATATGTTAGCAATAAAGCATCTTATTGTTATATTTTTAATTAATCAAAGGGCAGGTTTACATCCTGTTGTTTATAGTAGATATCGTTGATCATCAACTCCAGCATGGTATTCCTTATTGTATCTATCCTATGCTTTACCACACGTACTAGAAGCCTGTAATCTTTATGAACGTATCTTGCTGATAGTATAGTACTACTCTTACTCCATAGGTATCTAGTACTGTATAACTTCTTATCTTTTTTATTCTGCTCATCAACCATCATCATCCTCTTCCTTATGCTAGTGACTAGGAATGGTGTTGAGTACATCTCTGCATGCATAGCAAGTAGTGATATGTATGATGTTAGGAGTTGGTTTAGCGATGCTACCTTAACTCCATTGTAGAGATGGTAGAACCCATGTATAGAATCCAATACCACTAGCCTAGTATCATCATCTATGCTTGAACAGGCATCGGCAAGCAGGGCTTCAAATCTGCCTCTATCTGGGATGAATATATCCATCTTTACACTTACATCCTTACTACTCTTATTCATGATACCATGCATTACATAGGCAGTTAATACAGTATCAAGGTCTATGTACACCATCCTTCCTCCCCCTCCCCTTTCTACAGATCTTACAAGGCTGGATAGGAAGCATATCCTTGCTAAAGCATCCTCTGCTACCAAGAGGTTGATTCCATTACCATCTAGTAGGTTGAATAGTACACTTGCATACCCATTATCATCGCCAACAACCATACTCATATCTTTAAATTGCGTACCATTGTAAGTATGTACCGATAATAATGGATCTGGACCCAGATTCTATAAAGAAAGACTTCCCAAGGATGAGGGGTGTATACCTCAACAATGCATCCAGCGCACCTGTACCATTCATCGCAATAAAGGCTGTTACCGATTTCCTCATCTCTTACGATGAGTATGGTCCAGACTCCAGTACATCAGCATCGATGGTTGATGATCTCTTGAGTAGAGCAAGAAAGGAGATAGCAAGGCTAATAAACTGCAGGGAGGATGAGATAGTATTCACACAGAGCACTACCCATGCAATAAACATCATTGCAAATGCTCTAAACATCAAGAGGGATGATGATGGCGATGTTGCTATAGTGATAAGGGATGGCGAGCATGAGCATTCTGCCAACTACTATGCATGGTTGAGGTTGAAGAGGCGAGGGGTAGCGATCAAGAATCTAAACCTGAAGGATGAGGATGGGAGCATAGATGTGGAGGAGTTGAAGGAGATAGTTGACTCTGGAGAGGTAAAGGTAAGGCTTGTAGCATTGAGCCATGTACTCTTCAACACTGGGCTGATACTCCCAATAGAGGAGGTTGGTAGAGTGCTAAGGGAGAAGGATAAAGATGGAGGTAGAAGAATACACCTCTTTGTAGATGCTGCACAGAGTGTTGGTTGCATGGATGTTGATGTCAAGAAACTAGGCTGTTCATTCATGGCATTCCCATCATCAAAGTGGCTCTGTGCACCCACTGGTCTAGGCATACTCTACTGCAGTAGGGATGCATGGGATGATGTAGAACCATTGTATATTGGTGGAGAGTCAGCATTCATACATGATGATATGCTCTGCTATAGAGATATGCCCCACAGGATGCAGGCTGGGTTTAGAGGGTATCCATTACTTGCTGGCTTGGTTGCATCATTGCAGTACATAAGCAGTATAGGTATAGCAAGGATAAGGAACTGGAATATGCACCTGGCAGGCATGGTAAGGGAAGGATTGAGGGATGATGGTAAGCATATCAAGCTCTATGGTCCAGATGATTCAAGGTTGAGATCAAGCATAGTATCATTCAGCTTCAACAATGAGGATAGCGATGCAATGGTGAGTAGATTGGTTAGAGACCTTGAGAGGGAGGGTATAATAGTTGCTGAGAGAGAAGTGTTAAAGAAGAAAATAGTCAGGGTCTCTCCTCACTTCTTCAACAGCGAGGATGATATAGCAAGGTTCTTGGCTACATTGAAGAGAGCGTTAGCAGTACTCACTTCTTAACCTGCTGTCCCTGTCCCTCTATAACTATCATCGTTAGTGTTGATCTTACCTTGTCTATCCTTCTTATCTTCCAGGTTATTATCTCCCTCAACTTGTCCATTGAATCTGATTCTATCTTCGCTACTATATCATATACACCATATACTCCAGCAACCTCTCTTGCCTCTGGTATCTTCCTTATCTCCTTTATTATCTCATCCTCTGATCCTAGATCGCAGTTTATCAGTACGTACGCTGTTGGCATAATCTAGCATTATTATTCCAGTATTTAACCTATTCTATCATCATAATTTGTAATGCAAATGAGCGGCTTTTAAATTATAATTTAGGCATGTATATTTGCTCATCTCCCTCTCCTACCTCCCTTCTCCTTATCCTTACCGCTGTACCTTATGGCTTTGAACCTGAATGATAATCCAAATATCAGTATCCCAGTTACTATGAGCATCATGCCTCTTATGAATGCAAACTCATCGCCAGATAGGAATATCGCAAGTACACCTACGACTATTATTACTACACCAGCACCTATGCCTATTATGCCTATATTCATTGCAATAGTAGTATGCAACGCACTGATTTAAAAAGGATGAGAAAAATAATGGGTTATTGATTCTAGAACTGCTCATTAGATTGAGACTCTATCCTCTTGCATGCTGCAACTAGATCGTTGAATGTTCCTAAAGGCACTATCTTCAAGGTATTGAACGATGCTACATCAAGGTCTATGGCAAACCTCTGAAGCCTATGAGCATCTTCAACATCAGCAACCCATACGAATGCATGCTCTAATGCTGAATGGTACATACCCAAGAACCTCACACTATGCTTCTTTGATACATCATCCAAACGCTCGTTTATGCTAAGCACTGCTCTCCTACTCTTCTCATTGTATAATGGACAACTCTCAACTGTATGTTCTCCAAAGAGACCATAGAGTGGCATTGTGGATAGGGTATCAACTGTTTATTTAACATTTACTAATCTCTCATTGTTAATCCTTATACTCGAGATATCATAAAGTATATTAATGATCTAATTAGTTCTGCTCCTAATGAAGGCAGCTGTATTCAGGGAGTATAGCAAGGACCCTAGAAAGGTTGTTAAGATAGAGGATATAGATGTGCCGAAGATAAAGCCTAATGAAGTACTCATCAAGGTTGAGGCAGCAGCATACAACTACAACGATCTCTGGGCTATATGGGGAGAGCCTATAAAGATCCCTCTACCACACATCTCTGGCAGTGATGCTGCTGGTACAGTAGTTGAGGTTGGTGAAGAAGTAACGAGGTTCAAGAAGGGAGATAGAGTAGTATCGCACTCAAATCTAGCGTGCAGGAAGTGCGATCTCTGCATCTCTGGGAGGGAGTATGACTGTAGTGAGAGGCTTGTGTGGGGCTTCCAGACTGGTCCTTTAGATGGTGCATATGCTGAATACACAAAACTACCGGAAGTGAACCTAGTCAAGTTGCCAGATAATGTATCCTTCATAGATGCTGCAGCAGCATCCATGGTTGGGATGACATCATGGCACATGCTAGTTACAAGGGCAAAGATACAGCCAGGGCAGACAGTGCTCATAATGGGAGGCACAAGTGGTGTTGGGAGCATAGGGATACAGATAGCCAAGCTATTCAACTGCACAGTCATAGCAACAGCAGGGAACGATGACAAGATGGAGGTGTGCAGGAAACTGGGAGCAGATTATGTAGTGAACCATAGAGAGCCAGATTGGGCAAAGAAGGTTAGGGAGTATACAAACAAGCAGGGCGTTGATGTGATATTCGAGCATATAGGCAAGTCGGTGTTTTCAGATGAGGTCAAGTTGTTGAAGATGGGAGGTACGCTGGTAACTACAGGCGCAACCACAGGTTACGATGCAGCATTGGATCTAAGGTTCCTCTTCTTCAGAGGTCTCAACCTCTTGGGTGCAACACAGGGTACAAGGGCAGGACTGAGCGAGGTTATATACTGGGTCTCCAAAGGCAAGATAAAGCCGTATGTGCATGACGTGCTTCCATTCAGCAGGATGGTTGAGGGGCATGTTATGATGATGGAGAACAAGATAATAGGCAAGTTGGTGACAACACCCTCTAAACTCTAATTTATTCTATATTACATATTATTATTTTTATTAGTGGTTTGGGAGTAAAGACTAAATCATCTCTTAACCTGTTATATGCTATGGCTTTAGCGGGCAGGTTGTTAAGGACACTACTCTTTGTGCCAGGCAATAACCCAAGGTTCATAGAGAAGGCTAAAACCCTAAGAGCAGATATCATCTGTCTAGATCTTGAGGATTCAGTACCAATCGATGAGAAGGGGAGAGCAAGAGAGCTGGTAAGGGATGCTTTAAAGGCTAGGAGTAATTACACATCTGAACTCTATGTTAGAGTAAACTCACCAGAATCAATGTCAATAGAGGATGATCTGAAGGGTATAGTGGTTGCTGATGGGCTTGATGGTATAGTTATACCTAAAGTTAATGAGCCAGAGGAGGTAGTAAGGGTAGCATCAATGCTTGATGATCTTGAGAGGAAGCATGGTATAGGCAAGAGCATAGAGATCATGCCATCGATAGAGAGTGCAAGGGGAGTAGTTAATGCATACCATATAGCATCTTCAAGCGAGAGGGTCTCAGCATTGGTATTTGGTGTATTCGACTTTATGCACGATATGGGGTTGGAGTATAGTGCAGATGCTATAGGATACAGCTATGCTAGAGCCAAGGTTCCTGTCGATGCAAGGGCAGCAGGAGTACATGCCATAGATGGTATATGGCAGGCTATAGAGGATATAGATGGACTAGTAAGGGATGCTACAGTAGGGATGAGGTTAGGCTACAAGGGTAAGAGCATAATACACCCAAATCAGATAGAGCCTGTGCATAGGGTCTTTGTACCAAGCAAGGAAGAGGTTGAATGGGCAAGGAAGGTTGTAGCAGCACTTGAGGATGCAATGAGACAGGGTAAGGGTGCTGTAAGGCTTGAAGGCAAGATGGTAGATGCTGTGCACTACAAGAGGGCCAAGGCACTGCTTGATGCTGCTGCTGTTGGTATGATCACAGGTTAGAATACGGCATGAAGGTGGGATGGGAGAGATGTTTACAGGGATAGTTAAGTGCATGGGCATAGTTGAGGATGTAAGGATGAATGAGAGGGAGGGGAGTGCACTGACCCTTACTCTGGATGTTAGAGATCTTGCAGACAGGGTTAGCATAGGGGATAGCATATCTGTCAATGGTGTATGCCTTACAGTAGTAGCCATAGAAGGTAGCAAGGCTACATTCAACATCATAGGTGAGACCATCAGGAGAACTAATCTAGGCATGCTTAAGAGAGGAGATATGGTCAACTTAGAGCCTAGCCTTAGGGTAGGGGATAGCATGGATGGGCACTTTGTTCTTGGACATATAGATGGTACTGGCAGGATAGTTGAGAGGATGGAGGAGAGGGATCAGGTAGTCATGGGGATAGAGATTAATAGCGATCTGATGAGGTATATAGCAATGAAGGGCTCTGTTGCCGTTGATGGTGTAAGCCTTACAGTTGCTGGTGTAAAGGATTGTGTATTCTACGTAGCACTCATACCACATACTCTAGAGGTGACAACCCTGGGCTTCAAGCATGAAGGCGATACCGTGAATATAGAGGTTGATATCCTTGCAAGGTACCTGGCAAACCTACTAAATATACCAATATAGTAGTAGATACAAAATAATTAGTAAGATTTATAATGCTACTTGCCAGCAGGATTGATATGGGATTGATGGGATCTAGCCTTGAGGAGGCTATCGATGCATTAAGTAGAGGTAGGTTTGTACTACTCCATGATGGCAAGGATAGAGAGGATGAGGTTGATATGCTCATCCCTGCTCAGTTCGTTACCCCAAGGAGCATCGCTACAATGCGTAGGGATGCTGGAGGGCTTATATGCCTAGCATTGGGCTACAAGATTGCAAGCAGATTAGGCTTGTTCTATATGCATGATCTCCTCAACCTAGCACTGAATGGTAGGCTTAAGGGTATAGTATCTACATGCTCACCATATGGGGATAGACCAGCATTCTCAATAACCATAAACCACAGGGATACATACACAGGAGTAACAGATAGGGATAGAGCATTAACTATATCAAGCATGGCTAGGGTAGCAGAGTCAGTGCTTAATGGAGAGGATGGCGTAGCAGAGTTCATAACCTCGTTCAGATCTCCAGGACATGTGCCATTGCTCATAGCAGCTAATAACCTGCTCAAGGAGAGGAGAGGGCATACAGAGATGGCAATATACATGGCAGAGAAGGCTGGGCTTCTCCCAGCAGTTGCAATATGCGAGATGCTTGACTCAGCAACATACACTGCACTCTCATTTGAGAAGGCAAAGAGGTATGCTGATGAACATGGTCTCTGCCTACTTGATTCATCAACTCTGATCGCTGATTGATACTCGGGGAGTGGTTATGAGCAAGGCTAATGATGATGATGGGGAGGCTGTTAGGCTTGGGATTGTTATCGCTGAGTTCAATAGCGGGATAACCTCTAGCATGCTTGAGAGGGCATGTAACCATGCTAGAGAGTTGGATGCAGAGGTCAAGTACATATGCTATGTCCCAGGTACATTCGATATGCCATTATTTGTAGCAGATCTATTGAGCAGAGATGATGTAGATGCTGTAGTAACCCTAGGTGCTGTCATCAAGGGAGAGACTCTTCATGATGAGATGGTAGCATTCAACGCATCCAGGCTTATAGCAGATCTTGCATTGAGGCATGGCAAACCAGTTGCACTAGGCATCTCTGGACCTGGGATGAGTTATGAGCAGGCAGTGGATAGGATAAACCCAGTCTCTACTAGGGCTGTAAGCGCTGCAGTAAATATGGTGAAGAGGCTCAGGATGCTCAAGAGCATAGATTCTAATAGTAGGGAGGGTACAGGCACAGTAGTAGTGGTAAGATAGGTAAAGGAGGAGTAACAACAGTATGATCCAGATCACACTTGTAAGGCTTGAAGGTTATGGGCCATGGACAGCAACCCTTGGTAGTGATAGAGAGCATAGACTACAGATACTCCAGTCTAGGCTCTACAGCGATATTCAGGAACAGTTTGCAAAGAGGAGCGGGTTGGTATTCTTCAACAGGTTCGATGAGATGTTTGCTGTAAGCAACGGTATAAGTGTAGAGGAGCATAGGAGCATCCTTGATGCTATAACAACCTCATACGATCTTAACATAAGTATGAGGATAGGCAGTGCTGAGACTCCTTACAAGGCACATGAGAGGGCTAGAGGAGCAAGCAGGATGGTGAGCAAGGGAGTGTTTGTATCTGATAGGTTAGGAGGAAAGGAGGATGATAATGATAATAATAATAACAATGGTTTAGTACAGATAATGCATGTAGATGTTGATGGCTCAACCACGGATGTGAGTTCTAGGCTAATGCCATACGATATATCGCTCTTGGTGATGAGGTTGCACCTTGAGATAGCAGAGAGGTTCTTGAAGAGAGGCGCACTAACATTCTTCCTAGGGGGGGATAACTTCATGGCAGTATCAAGTAGGTTAGGCAAGGAGGAGGTTGAGGAGACCATCAAGCATGTTATGGTAAGTACATCTGTTAGGCTGAAGTGTGGAGTAGGCATTGCTAGGGATGCAAGGAGTGCTGCAATGCTTGCAACCAAGGCATTGGATAGCATAAGGGAGATGAGGAAGAAGAAGAGTATGATGAATAATAATAAGGAAGATAATAATGCGGATATAATAAATGATGGGTTGGAGCAGTTTAGCAATCCTGTAAGTGTGGTTGAGTTGAGTTGCTTGTAGGGATAAGGAATATCAGCGTATTATATGGTAGCAACCTTGAGTTCATACAGAGAGCAAGTATAGTGGTAGATGATTCTACTGGTATTGTACAGGCAGTTGACAGGAATGGCATGGGTCCCATCGATGTGGATACAAGCATAGATGGCGAAGGCTTACTGATGATACCATCCTTTATAAATGCACATACCCATATAGCAGATGCCATAGCAAAGGATGTAACCTATAGTCTAGGGTTCAACGAGAGCATACATCCTGTATTTGGGGTGAAGAGAAGGGTACTGGATGAGAGCAAGAGGGAGCATATAATGCACTTCATAAGATCATCAGCCTCTGCAATGCTCAGCAAGGGCATCACCATGTTCATAGACTTCAGGGAGCAGGGGCTCAATGGTGTTGATATGCTGAGGGAGAGCATGGATGGGTTAGCGATGAGGTACCTAGCACTGGGTAGGGTTGAGCACTACAACTACTCAAGGGATGATGAGCCTCTCCCAGATGATGTTCTAGAGGAGGCTATTAGGGTTGCAGACGCAGCAGATGGATTCGGCTTGAGTGGAGCAAATGAGTATAGTAGCAGGGTATTGGAGCAGATATCTCTTCTAGCAAGAGCAAGGGGCAAGGTATTTGGTATGCATGCATGTGAATCAGAAGAGTCCCAAGCATACTCTATGAAGAGGTTTGGTATGAACGAGGTTAGCAGAGTGCTAAGAGTAGCGAGACCAGACTTCCTAGTACATATGACAGTTGCAAGTGATGATGATCTTAGACTAGTTGCATCCAAGGGGGTAGGAGGGATAGTTGTATGCCCAAGGGCAAATGCTGTACTGGGTGTAGGTATCCCAAGGGTATGGGATATGCTAAGGCTAGGATGCACTGTTGCTATAGGAACAGATAATCTCATGCTGAACTCTCCAGACGTATTCAAGGAGATGGATTATCTCTGGAAGATCTCAAGGGTGATGCACAAGGGCAAGGATGGTAAGGGCATAGATGCTAGAGAGATACTCAAGATGGTTACGGTAAACCCAGCAAGGATATTCAGGTTGAGGAGGCTAGGATACCTCGCTGAAGGCATGCATGCAGATGCTCTATTCATCGATAAGTATAGTGTTGATATTGCACCTATGCATAACCCATATGTATCGATAGTGCATAGGGCATCTGAGTCTAGCATAAGGGCTGTGATGCTCAATGGCAGGTTAGTCCATGGTAGATTATCATAGGATAAGGTATGAGTGAAGAGGAGGAGTACACCACTGCTGTAAAGGGCAGGGATGCTTGTAGAGAGAGACCTTATGTTATAATCAACTCAGCAATGAGTATAGATGGCAAGATATCAAGCATATGCAGTGATTCAAGGCTCTCATCAAAGCATGATCTTGTAAGGGTGCATAGGCTTAGAAGCACGGTAGATGCTGTGATGGTTGGGATAAATACAGTGCTTATAGATGATCCCATGCTCAACGTAAGGTATGTTGGAGGCAAAGAGAGAGGTAGAGGTAGAGACCCAGCAAGGGTTGTTGTTGATAGCCATGCTAGGATAAGCCTCTCATCAAAGATGATAAGCACGTGCAGGAGTATACCAACTATAGTAGCAGTATCTGAGAAGGCAAGTGCTGAGAGTATAGGAAGGCTAAGGGGTATGGGGGCAACCGTTATCATAGCAGGTAGGGATAGGGTAGATCTACGCATACTACTCCAGAGGTTGATGAAGGATATGGGCATAGAGAGGGTTCTGGTTGAGGGAGGGGGGGAACTGAACTGGTCACTCATGAAGGAAGGGCTGGTAGATGAGTTGATGGTGACTATAGTGCCTGTAGTGCTAGGAGGCAGGATAGCAAAGACACTGGTTGAAGGTGAGGGCTTTCCAAGCGTAGATCATGCTAGGAGGCTATCATTGGTCGAGGTTAGGAGGATAGATGAGAGCGATGAGATTATACTACACTACAGAGTTATATGATATGCTAGTGCAATAAATCTATACCATATCTATTCATGTAGTGCCCTTGCCATTCTTCTGCAACTCACTACTCAACTCTTCTATCTTTGCTATGATAGCCTGTTTGAGCATAGAGTTATCAGCAAGGTTGAGTGGTGCCTTGCATGATGGGCATCTGAAGAATGCATCTACTGCTTGATCAAATGTTAGCCTTGGGCAGGCATAGTTACCACAATGGTAGAACTGGTTGATCTCCTCGTACTGTAGTCTTACCCTCAACCTCTCTAGGATCTTGCGCTTCTGCCCATCAATGAATGTATCAACGTTATCCCTCTTGACCCTCCATCTGTACACGAACCAGCCCTTCTTCTCATCCCTAACCCTTATCCCTATTATAAGGGCCTTGCTGAAGAGATCATACAGAACCTTCCTAACTGTGTTTATCTTCAAGCCTGTTGCACTTGCTATCTCCTCATCAGTAGTATCCTCATTGTTGAGCAGTGCTCTAGCAACCCTAACGTAATCCTCCCCTCCTAGAAGATGGGCTATCTTTACGAATGTATCCTCATACTCCATATTGATATATTCTTCATCTCCATTATTATATCTTTAAACTATGTTGTGTAGGATGATATGCTGTATAATCTTAATATCTATCTTTGGAAGTATTGTATATATATGGACTGATCAGGTTAAAGGCGGTGTTGCCTCATACCACGAGAGCTATCCTATGGCCTGTTGTGTTATTCTATCAGAACTACGCTACTCATACACCAAGCAACTAAGGGAGGTAGCGATCTAAGGGAGTGTAAGGATAGCAGGATAGTAAAAATAAAAGGTGTAATGATCTCAGATGTGAGCATCTGCAATGAATGCCTCTGCTACCTCATAACCATCTTCGTATCATAGCCTACACAATGGATACCCTTCCATTGCCTGCAAGGAAGTAGGACCACACCCTACTATATATAACCATTATCCATAAATATACTCTTCACGCAAGGCGATCACGTGTACCCATATCTATCCATGCAACATACATGCATTATTTTTCATCTATACATACGCATGATACGAACAGTAATTTAGAGGATAGTTGTTGTGTTGGTAGCCCGGCCCAGATTCGAACTGGGGTCTGGGGCTCCAAAGGCCCCCATGCTTGACCGCTACACTCGGCGAGCATCGCTCTACTACTGCTATTACTATTACTACTATTTAATAGCAATCTACGCATGCTCTCCACCGGGCTGCCGGGCTGTACTTCATCTTCATCCTCTCATTAATAATCTTAATCACACTAGATTGCAAAGGCTTTATTACTCTTATCCCATAATCTTACGTGTTGAAGGTCATTGTGTATGGCTTGAGTACTGAAGGCTACAACATAGCAAAGAGCCTATCACTGAAGGGTTTAGATGTATCTATGGTGGATGAGTCCAAGGGTATGGCTTTATCTGTAAAGGCTGAGATGGTCATGGCTTACTCTACTGTAAATGCGCTGATGGAGGATGAACCATTGCTTGGATTAGAGCCTGAAGGTATAGCTATGGCTAATGCAGACCATGTATTCTTTGCACCAAAGATAAGGAAGGTTGCTCAGGATGCAAGGGTAGAGATTTCAGGTAAGTTCAGGAGCATGGTGAATCATCTTAGGCGAGGCTCATCCCTGATATACTGTATACCAACTGGGATAGGAGGGAGCAAGGAGATGATCGATATTCTAGAGCATGTTACAAACATGAAGGTTAATGATGATATAAACTACTACTATATGCCTATAGCAACAGATGCTCTAGGCTATGTTATAGGCTCAAGCTCTATGAAGGAGGATCAAGGTATATACAGACTCATCGAGTATGTTACATATGACAATACAAGGATGGCTATGATGGATATACCATCTGCAGAAGTACTCTACGCAAATAGGATGCTCTCCCATTATATACCTCTCATAACAGCATTCGAACTATGCAAGAGCATAAGCAATGGTACACGTAGCATGCTGAGAGAGGAGGAAGGGCTTAGAGAGCTCTTCATAGACGATGTTGCTTCAAGCCTATTCGACCTCTACATGTTCTCAAACTCTATAGAGAGTAGTACCCTAGCACATATAATAAATAACTGTATAAGGAGTCTAGAGTCATACTCCAAGTATCTTGTGGATGAGGTTAGGCTACTCCTTAAGAGGCGAGATCTTAGGGCAAGCAGGTGCAAGATAGCAATAGCATGGAGCATAGATGGTAATGAGATGAGGAGTAGTAGGATAGCAATGCTCTCGCTACTCTCATCCAGGTTGAGGGATTACATAGGGGATGTTGAGGTACTCAAAGGTAATGCTCAGTTGGAGGTTTATGATGATAGAACTATAATCATACTTGCATGTTCAAGATCAGACTATGAGAGGTTAAAGGATAGCAGAGATAAGGGTAAGAGTATAGGTAGGGATTCAGTAATAGTCAAGGCAAACCCCCTATGCGAAGTTGTAGAGTAGTAGTAGAGATGCAGGCATGTAGACAGACATACATACAGACAGACATGCAGGCAGGCAGGCAGGCAGACAGGTTTAGGTTTATAGCCAGCATTATGAAGATGAATACCATGAGCAATGACAAGGGTACCAAGAACAACGATGGGGTTGTTGAGGATTCCAGCAAGGTTGAGATGCTCAAGAATGCACTGAAGGAGTATGAGAGTAAGTACAAGTACCTCCTTGCAGACTACGATAACTACAGGAAGAGGGTTGAGAGAGAAGCAGAGTATAGGGTAAGGCAGAGCATAGAGGCATTCATACTCAAACTGCTCAACCTTAGGGATGATTTTGTAAGAGCAATAGATGTTATGAAGAAGAGTACAACTACTACTGCTGCTGTTGATAGGCATGTGGTTGATGGGCTTGAAGGTGTGCTAAAGAACCTTGATGGTATACTCAGGGATGCTGGGGTTGTGGAGATCCCTGCTGTAGGGGAGGCATTCAACCCAAATATGCATGAGGCTGTATCATTTGTATACAATGCTGAACTTCCAGATCTCACCATTACAAATGAGATAAGGAAAGGTTATATGATGAATGATAGAGTAATAAGACCCAGCCTTGTAGAGGTATCTAGGAGACCTATGCAGGAAGTAGGGGGTGATTCAAATGAGTAAGATAATAGGCATAGATCTAGGTACAAGTAACTCTGCTGCTGCAGTTATAATTGGAGGCAAACCTGTAGTGATACCATCAGCAGAGGGAACATCGCTCTATGGCAAGTCATTCCCATCGATAGTTGCATTCACAAGGGATGGGCAACTCCTTGTAGGCGAGCCAGCAAGGAGGCAGATGGTAACCAATCCAGAAGGTACAGTCATGGCAGCAAAGCGCAAGATGGGTACTGATCATAGATTCAAGGTTTATGATAAGGAGTATACACCTCAGCAGATCTCAGCACTTATACTACAGAAGATAAAGAAGGATGCAGAAGCCTTCCTAGGTGAGAAGATAGATAAGGCTGTTATAACAGTGCCAGCGTACTTCAATGATAACCAGAGGCAGGCTACAAAGGATGCTGGTGAGATAGCAGGGCTTCAGGTTGTAAGGCTTATACCAGAGCCTACTGCTGCTGCCCTAGCATATGGACTTGACAAGGCTGACAAGGATCTCAAGATAATGGTATTTGATCTTGGAGGAGGCACCCTTGATGTTACAATAATGGAGATGGGAGGAGGGGTATTCGAGGTGAAGGCTACATCTGGAGACACACAGTTGGGAGGAACCGATATGGATAATGCCATAGTAGATTACATAACAGGCAAGTTCAAGGAGGATACAGGGATGGATCTGAGCAGGGACAAGATGGCAATGATGCGTGTAAGGGAGGCAGCAGAGAAGGCAAAGATAGAGTTATCATCACTGCTAACCACTGAGATAAACCTGCCATTCATAGCATATGATCCAAGGAACAATGAGCCTAAACATCTTAACATGACATTTACTAGAGCAAAGCTTGAGGAGTTGATAAGGCCCATAGTTGAGCGCTGTAGGCAGCCTATGATGCAGGCATTGGCAGATGCAAAGATGAGGCCTGAGGATATAGACAAGATCATCCTTATAGGAGGCCCAACAAGGATGCCCATGGTAAGGGAGTTTGTTAAGCAGATCATGGGCAAGGAGCCAGAGAGGGGTGTAGATCCAATGGAGGCTGTAGCGATAGGGGCAGCAATACAAGGCGCAATAATAGCAGGGGATATAGCAAGGGATATAGTGCTTCTGGATGTGACCCCTTTGAGCCTTGGTGTTGAAGTGCTAGGAGGCTTGGCAGAGAAGATAATAGAGAGGAACACTACGATACCATGCAAGAGGAGCAAGATATTCACAACAGCAGCAGATTACCAGACAGCAGTAACCATACATGTTGTGCAGGGTGAGAGACCAATGGCTGCTGATAACGTCTCTCTAGGCATGTTCACACTCTCTGGCATACCTCCAGCACCTAGAGGAGTTCCTCAGATAGAGGTTACATTTGATCTTGATACCAATGGCATACTGCATGTAAATGCAAAGGATCTAGCAACTGGGAAGGAGCAGAGCATAACTATAACCTCAACAAACAAGTTGAGCAAGGAGGAGATAGAGAGGCTCAAGAGGGAGGCAGATATGTATGCTGAGCAGGATAGGAGGAAGAAGGAGGAGGCTGAGTTGAGGAACGAGGCTGATAACCTGATATACACTGCCGATAGGATGGTGAAGCAAGATCTGAAGGATAGGTTGAGCGGGGAGCAGGTTGAGAGGATAAACAGAGCAGTGCAGGTGTTGAAGGATGCTCTGGCAGGTAAGGATGTAACGCTGATAAAGAACAGATTGGATGAGTTGAAGAGCGTCCTTGGCGAGATAAGTGCACAGGTGTATAGTAGTAGTAGAACAGGTTCAAGTGCTGGTACTGGTTCTTCGTCTTCATCATCTTCATCAGGTAGATGAATATCTTAATCAATTAAATAAATGATCTACATTATTTTCTTTTGATTGATGTGATATGAGCAGGGATAGCAAGCCAGATTACTATGAGGTGCTAGGTATAGCAAGGAATGCAACCAAAGAAGAGATAAAGCAGGCATACAGGAGACTAGCATTAAAGTACCATCCAGACAGGAACAAGAGCCCAGATGCAGAGGAGAAGTTCAAGTTGATATCTGAGGCGTATGCTGTGCTAAGCGATGATGAGAAGCGTAAGCTCTACGATATGTATGGTCATGCTGGGCTAGAGGGAAGGTACACAAGCGAGGAGATATTCAAGGGTGCAAGGTTCGATATAGATGAGATACTCAGGGATCTAGGCTTCGATCTTGACTTTGATAGGATATTTGAGAGGTTCTTTGGGTTCAGTATGGGCTCACCATTCTTCTGGCAGGAGAGTAGGAGTAGAAGAGGAGGAGGTAGGGAACCTGTAGTTATAGATGTGGATATAGGGCTTGAGGATGTGCTCCATGGCAAGAGGGTTGAGGTTGAGGTACCAACAGTGGTTCAGTGCAGTACATGCAAGGGTACAGGAGCAATGCCAGATAGCAGAGTAAGGACATGCAGCGTATGCAAGGGTACAGGACAGGTTAAGAGGGTTATAGAGCAGTCAAGGTTCGGTACATTTGTAAGCATAGAACCATGCAGAGAATGCAATGGCAAAGGAAGGGTGGTGGAGAGGCCATGTGTAACATGCAATGGCACTGGAAGGGTTAGGAGGGTTGAGAGGGTAGAGGTTAGGATACCAGCAGGGCTTGAGGATGGTACCATGCTCAGGCTTGATGGGTATGGATATGGTAGCAGTAATAGTAGTAGATACAGGGATAGGGATGCAGTGGATGGGGAGGTGTACATAAGGGTTAGGGTTAAACCCCACCCAATCTTCAAGCGCTCCAACAGCGATATAGTGTATGAGGCTAAGGTCAGTTTTACAAGGCTTGTACTTGGAGGTGATGTTAAGGTTCCACTCCTTGATGGAGGTTACTATACACTTAAGATACCTGCTGGAACACAACCAGATACAGTCTTCACTATAAAGGGCAAAGGCCTGCCTAGATATGATGGCTATGGTAGAGGAGATCAACTTGTAAGGATAAATGTGAAGATACCATCACCATCAAGCCTTAATGAGAGGCAGAGACATCTTTTAGAGGAGTTGGATAGGGAGTTCAGGGAATAGAAAAGATAACCATCACCACTACCACCATCATCATAATAATAATCATAATCCCCATTCCTTCATCATAATATATGCACAGTTATTAGCAAGTGTGAGAAGTGTAAAGATTTTTATCTTGTTACATGCTAGGTATAAGCATGTCATGGGAGGAGTGGTTCGGTAGGAGGAGAAGACCATTCGCATTCTGGCAGGAGATAGAGGAGATGATGCGTGAGATGGAGAGGGAGATGGAGAGGATGTTCGAGAAGAGCATGAAGGAGTTGGAAGAGATCGTGCCTAAGGACCTTGTTAGAGAGTACAGGTTACCAGATGGCAGGGTAAGGAGAGAATGGGGTCCATTCGTGTATGGCTACTCTCTTACCATAGGACCAGATGGGAAGCCAGTGATAAGGGAGTTTGGCAATGTTAGACCATCACTTGCAGGGGGAAGGATATCTCTGAAGGAGGAGAGGGAGCCTCTGGTTGATGTTATGAGCAGTGATGGAGAACTGAAGGTGATAGTTGAACTCCCAGGGATAAACAAGGAGGATATCAAGGTTACAGCAACTGAGAAGAGTGTTAACATAAGGGCTGATAACCCTGAGAGGAAGTACAGCAAGAGCATAGAGCTTCCAGAGGAGGTTGATCCTGCTAGTGCTAAATCAACTTACAAGAACGGCATACTTGAGATAACATTCAAGAAGAAGGGCTCAAAGCAGGAAGGGTTCACCATAAAGGTTGAGTAAGTGAGTGAATGAGCGATGGCATTGCTTGCTGAGGATAGGAGTGATGCAAGTATGAAGGTTGTAGAGTATGATGGTAGCAAGATGGAATCACCCTATATTTTTATAGGCTTGCCAGATGTTGGGCTAGTAGGTAGCATAGCGGTTTCCTACATGATAGATAGCGTTAAGATGGTTGAGATAGGACATGTAGAGTCTGATCTGTTCCCTCCAATACTACTGGTTAGGAATGGTGAGGTGAAGAACCCAATAAGGCTGTACTCAGATGGGAGCAACATGATAGCATTGATATCGGAGATGCCTATACACCCTTCAACCCTTCAAGAGTTTGCCACTAGTATAGCAGACTGGTTCAAGAGGATGAGGCCTAGGCTTGTCATAAGCATAACAGGTATACCAGTACAGAACAGACTCAACATAGATAAGCCAAAAGTATTCTACATAGCAAGTGATGAGCATATATCCTCATTGATGAGATCAACACAGGCACTTGTATTCGAGGAAGGGATAATATTTGGTGCATATGCAGCGATACTTAAGGCATGCATGAGTAGAGATATATCAACACTAACACTCTTCACACAATCACACCTTAACTTCCCAGATCCATTCGCATCGATAGAGGCTTTAGATGTTCTCAACAAGGCTCTCAACATCAGCATAGATCTGAATGAGTTGAGGGAGGAGGCTGAGATGATAAGGATAAAGACGAGGGAATTGATGAAGCAGACTGAGAGTATGTTAGCAGAGCCTAGATTGAAGGCATCTCCAACATTCTACGGGTGATGGCTAGCTATGAGTGATGAGAGAGAAGGGCGTGATATATTCGATGTGATAGAGGAGATGGATAAGAGGATGAGGCGTATAATGGAAAGAGCATTCGCAGGTATAAGTATGGATGTTGATGAGCAGTTGTATGATATGGAGAGAAAGGAACTGAAGCCATTGACGCAGATAAGCGAGACTGATGAGGAGGTTATAGTTACGCTAGATATACCATGTGCAAGCAAGGAGAGCATAGAGTTGAAGGCAACTGAAGATACGCTCTTTATAAGGGCAAGGATGGATAGATGCGTAACATTCAGCAATGTTGAGTTCGAGAACTACAGCAAGAGTGTTAGGCTCCCAGCAAGGGTCGAGCCCAAGCATGCTAGAGCATCCTTCAGGAATGGTGTGCTTCAGGTTAGGCTACCAAAGAAGTTCGAGGGCAATGAGATAAAGATAGAGTAGAGCAGGCTATCTTGGGAAGGTTTATTATTTATTTTGTAATCTAACTACTCTAGGATTAATGATGATGATGAGGATAGCAGTGGATGTAGATGGTGTACTTGCAGATATAATAAGTGTATGGTTAACCTATTACAATGAGAGGCATAAATTACCACTAAGCAAGGAGCAGATACAGAGATGGGACTTCTGGAAGAGTATAGGATATACTGCAGAGAGGTTCTATGAAGAACTTGCTATATGCTGGAAGGAGTGGCTCAGGGTTCCAGCCATTGAGGATGGTATTGCTAACTCTATAGCAATGCTTAGAAGTTTAGGCAAGGTGGATATAGTAAGTGCGCAGATTGCCAAGGATTACGTTAGGAGATGGCTTGAGCATAACAACATAGTCTACGATGATTACGTTAGCGTTGCAAGGGGAGTTGATAAGGCAGATCTAGCGTATGATGCCTTCATAGATGATTCACCATCGAATGCAGAGAGGATATCGAGCATGGGTAAGTTGGTGCTCCTCTACGATCAGCCATGGAATAGGCATCTCAGCGATGGTAGATACATAATAAGGGTTAAGAGTATTGATGGTGCAAAGAAAGTACTCATGGATAGATTGATGAGTATGAGAAGGTTATAACTACTAACCAACCAACTAACCAACTAACAAACCATCTAGATAGAACAAATCCTCTTAACATCAGCATCAAAATAGGTTACCAGATATAGTATTTTTCACTACTTTCTTTATACACTTGTGATATAAACACATGCTATTATAAACCAAAATATACGGTACATATCCATCATACATATACGGCGGGGGTCGCCAAGCATGGTCAAAGGCGCTAGGCTCAGAACCTAGTCCCTTAGGGGTTCGTGGGTTCAAATCCCACCCCCCGCACCTGTCTACTTACTGTGTCGTAATGGTCTTGCATCCCTAGCGAACCTGGTTGGCTCTAACTCTCCTGCTATATCAGTACCATCAATTATATGTTCTGCAAGAATATATGCAAGCGCTGGAGCTCTAGCAAGACCATAGCCCCTAAGCCCATCAAGTATGTAGAGGTTCTTGAACCCTGGAACCCTTCCAACTATGGGTCTACCATCTGGTGTGATGTTTATTGGTCCAAAGTGCACCTTACTCTCATATACATCGAAACTTATCCTCTTCACTAGTAGTTTCCTCAACTGCTTGATATACATAAGCAATTCATCATCATCATCGCCATCAGCATCATCACTAACTTGTTCTATTCTAAACTCTTCTCCCAAGGCATCATCAGCCCCATCTATACTCCAACTGCTATAGTCTGCACCAACGAGCATCCCAGCACGTGAGGGTATCCAGTACGTATGATTTATCTCATCAGCAAATGGTATTATATGCCCCTCTTCCTCCTCAATATTATACCTGAAGAAGATCAGTGGTACCTTTAGTATAGTTGTGTATGCATAACCCTTGAGACCTATACCTTTAGTCCATGCACCAGTGCATAGCACTAGGTTATCAGCAACCAGATCATCATGATCATAACCACTACGCAGGACAATATGCTCTTCATCCATCCTTATGCTTGGGATATCTGCCCTACCACTTACAAACTCAACACCCATATCCTTGAGCCTATCTGCAAACGCCCTAGCAAACACAAGAGGGTCCATGCATATATCATCCTTGGTGTATATGCACTCTTCAGCATCTACAGTAGTATTCAACCTCAACCAAGGCCATCTATCCATAGCCTCCCTAGCATCCATCACTTCGTATGCAACCCCAGACTCTGAGAATAGCCTTGCATAGTTCATGATTGACTCTTGCCTGTCTATGCTCAGTAGCCCTGTAGTGCTTAGTATGCCATCAAGGTTGTACCTTCTGCGCCATCCATTCAATATATCTATACCCTCCTTTGCCAGTCTAACATCTAGAAGATCGTTCATCTGCACAGTTGCTATCCCTGCAGACCTGCCTGTAGCACCATAACCAGCATGCTTGGCCTCAACTACGCACACCTTCATACCCCTGTTGAGCATCACCTCTGCCACTGAGAGCCCTGCTATACCTGCACCAACTACAATAACATCCACATCCATATTATAGGCTATAGTGCTGCAATTAAATTACTTTACCTCTAGTGAACCCTCAAGCTCATCAAGCATCGATAGGATAGTCCTTAGTCTAGCATCACCCATCCTCTCCCTCCTTATAGCATTGAATGCATCCATAACCCTATCCTGCTCATGTTCATCTACAAATGCATCGTATGAAGAGAAGAACCTCTCCTCCCTCTCCATATGCAGATCAAGATACTCAGCATATGCCTTCAGCATCCTTGCTACAGGTTCACTACTCCTTGCATCTCTAAGCCAGAGATCAAGGTTTGAGTTGAGCATCCTTGCTATCCTTCTACCAAGTTCATGCTCTACCATCAATGCTCTAGCCTCATCCTCAAGCATGCTACCATCTACAGCAGGGAAGTACGAGCACTCCTCCTTGCAGTGATGGTAAGCATCTATGAACATCTCTATGAGGATGAGTACTTTCTTGACATCATCAACTGGTACACTATTGCTAGAGTATATTATCTCTGCATATCTCCTTGCTATGCTACTTATCCTCCTCACTATTACATGATCCTCCTTAAGGCTTGATGTTGCACTCATCCCTATCCCTTGCACCTCTTACCATCATCTACCTGAACCTCTACTCATTGCATGACCCTTAATATAGTATGCAAGGAAGACCATCCCAAGCACTATATTTATAACTGTTAGATATAGGATGAAGGATGAACCTGTAACACTGCTTACCCATGCACCCCAGCCTCCAGCGATGAAGAACATGATTGCTATATGCATTGCCCTCTTCCTCTCTATCTTCATGGCAGATAAGTAGGTGAGCGTGTTATAAAAAGTAGCATGCATTACAGTATTATCCTTAGCACTGATAATCTTCTTACGCTAGGAGAGATGGCTAGATATACAATCAATATACTACCGCAAGAGAGGTTCATACTATTCATAGAGGTCATGCATATAACATTATAAGAAAAGGAATAATGAAATAGCAAATGATTAAAGGTATATATATATACGAACCTCCTCATATCATATAAT
>JACAFJ010000010.1 GCA_013538675.1 Candidatus Nitrosocaldus tengchongensis | reverse complement strand
ATAATTGCTGTAGGCTTCAAGCCAGAGATGAGCAGGATAATAGTTGATACAAAGCATATGAACCATCTCTACCCAATTGCTATAGAGATTGCAAAGAGGCTAACCTTCTCAACTGTAAGGGCTACATTTGGATTCACATCCTCAACTAACATAGGGATGATACTCTTCCCTGCAATACAGGCTGCACCATGCTTCCTTCCATCTAGGCTTGAAGGGAAGCCTACACCATGCCTCATCCCTGCTGCAATAGATCAGGATCCATACTGGAGGATTACAAGGGATGTTGCTGAGAAGTTAGGATACTACAAGCCAGCACAGATACACTCCAAGTTCCTTCCAGGGTTAGGGATGCAGGGCAAGATGTCATCATCGCAGCCAGAGACAGCAATATTCACTACAGATGAGCCAGAGGTTGCTGAGAGGAAGGTTATGAATGCATTCACTGGAGGTCAACCAACAATAGCATTGCAGAGAAGGCTTGGTGCTGATGCAGATAGATGCCCTGTATTCTGGTACCTAAGGTATATGTTCGAGGATGAGAAGAGTTCAGATGAGCGATACGTGAAGTGTAGGAGTGGCTCACTGCTATGCTATGAGTGCAAACATGTACTTGCAGATGCTGTGAAGAGGTATCTGAAGGAGTTCCAGATCAGGAGGGAGAAGGCAAGGGACATGGTGGATAGATTCATGCTTGACTGATTGATTAATCACCTAAACCTCTAACAATTCACCTTGCTCTCAGCACTCTACCATCAGCATCTATCTCCCCAGCTCTTATCCTGCTAGATGATATCCTCTCTCCATCATCTGCAAGCAGTAGATCTATAGCGATTATATGCAATGGCTCCATGCCATTAGCCTCTCTAATCTCATTAAGCCTCTTACACTTATGCTCCGTCTCCCTGCTCACCACTATAGCCTCTATACTTGGATCTGTAACAGTTGGACCAAACTCATCATCAAGCATGATGATATCGAACCTTCTAGATGGGTACTTACTACTCAACATGGATGAGAGGTTCCTTATCCTCATGCTGTAATCGTTAACTACCCTCCTCTTCCCCATCCTTGCAACTAAAGTATCGCTAGTCACACCTATAATCACATGCTCCCCAACCTCAAATGCTTTATCCAGCAATGCTATATGCCCTTTATGTACTATATCGAATGTACCTCCTACAGCAACCTTCCTGTACCTCATCTTACAAGGTTATATACCTTGTAATAAAAAGATTTAAATGAGATTGCAAGAGGGATTAGCCTATGGAGGCACAGTTAAAGCCATACATTGGTAAGGCAAAGAATGTTGTAGTCTACAACACATATGCAGATGGGAGGAGGATACACTTCGATGTGTTCATCCCAACTGATGCTGAGGATGTTGATGAGGTACCAGCAGAGTATGATAAGAAGGCTGTGGAGTATGCAAAGGAGTTCCTGAGACTCATAGGCAAACCAGATACTGATGTGCAGGTTAACATATGCTACAGATGCCATATAGATAATACTGACTTTTACACTGGGGAGTTGTGGCAGTTACCAGGCAAGGATATCTACATATGGCCCATGGAGGGCTGTCCAAAGCCTCAGCAATAATAACAATTTTTATTTTTAGTTTTAGTGTATATAATTCTATAACTACTATTACATAACGTCTGTTATATTACTGACATTACAAAATATTTATTTACTTATAGATGATAAAATTTGATATGTTGAATGGAGAACAAATGTTAATGTTGAGCAAAGTTGCAGATCTCCCAGTCCAACTACTCCAATCCCTATCCCTTAAGGATAGCATACCAGCATTTGATAGCATCGATGAGGTAGTAGTTATAGGCATGGGAGGTTCTGGTATAGTTGGGGATTTCATAAAGACAGTTGTAAGGGATCATAGGGTTCATGTTGTAAAGAGTAGTGATCTACCCAGATTAGGGGATAGAACACTTGCTATAGCAGTTACATACTCAGGGGGTACAAGGGAGACCATTGCTGCAGTCAACAAGGCTAGGAAGTATACCAGTAAGATAGTTATGATAACATCCAGCAGGGAGATGGAGCAGTTATGCAGTGAACAAGGTATAATGTACGTTAGGATAGTCAACAATTCATATAGTAGAGCATCCCTTGGGTATATGCTTGCACCAGCACTCCTAGTGCTTGAGAACTCTAGGATACTGAGCAGTGCATGCAAGGATATAAAGGAGGCTAGCGACCTGCTCTCTACTCTAGCAGGTGATAGGAACAGGTTGGAGATGCTCAAGCGATCAATGCTTGGGAAGCCCTTAGTAGTCATATATGGGGATGAGTTTGCTAGAGCAGCAGCGCTAAGATGGAAGCAGATGCTCAATGAGAATGCAAAGGTACAGTGCTACTACGATGTATACCCAGAGTTACTACATAATGAGATAGAGGTATGGCATGAGCATAACGCTAACAATAATGATACAGCCTTGATACTGCTTAGGGATGAGATGTATGAAAGGGAGCAGGTACACAATGACTATGATCTCTATACTACAATAAATAAGAGCAAGAGGCTCCTCAGCAGTAAGGGTATCAAGGTAACAGAACTCTGGAGCGTTGGAAGATCTCCTCTAGCAAGACTACTCTCACTCAGTTATTTAGGGGACCTTCTGAGCGTGCACTTGGCGTATGCTAGAGGTATAGACCCAACGAAGATACCAAACATAGATTACATCAAGAAAGGGGGTGTCTAGCCTAATAATGATCAATGGTAGGGATGTACAGATAGCACTATTGGCTGGTGGTATGGGTAAGAGGCTTGGCATAGATGCGCCAAAATGCCTACTAAAGATAGGCAACTCTACCATTCTAGATATATGTGTAGAGGGACTGATCAAGAATGGATTCAAGGATAAGGAGTTCATACTAATGCTAGGTTACAAACATGAGATGGTTAAGGAGCATGTAAGGGATGGCGAAAGATATGGTATAAAGGTAAAGTACTCCATAGACCCAAAGCATAGTATAGGATGGGGTAAGGGAAAGGCATTCAAGTACGCCTTACTCAACAACACAATAGATAGGAGCAGGAGGACCCTGGTCACATTCCCAGACGATATAATGCTTGAGGATGGGATATATGCTAAGTTCATGCAGGATCATCTCGAGGCAGTGAGCAGGTATGGTGTTTATGCGTCCATAACACTCATCGATAAGGTTGAATACCCATATGGCATAGCTAAACTTGATGATAGCAGTAACATAGTTGAGTTCATAGAGAAACCTATGCTTAGTATACCAACATCTATAGGGCTATACATATTTGAGCCTGCTGTCTATTCTATAATAGATGAGCATGTTGATATGGATAATCCAAAGGCTGTGGAGTTGGAGTCGGTCATCTTTCCTATACTTGCAGAGAGAGGACTGCTGCATGGTTTCATCATAGACTCAAACTCTTGGCTGCCAATAAATACACTCAAGGAGTATGAGAGGGCAATCAAGGTACTAGTTAACCACACTAAGTGATAGGGTGATAATATAAAATTTTATCCATAATCGGTGATCAAATTATCATATAGTGTGAGTTACATGTAATCAATCACATAAAATATATAACTTAATCTCACGATAAAGCCTTCATGAGCATTGCTACACACGAGACAAAGAGGGACAAGTTGGATATACTGCTAAGGATAGTGGAGGTTACAATGACACCTGCAAAGAAGACCCATATACTGTATAAGGCTAACCTTAACTTCTACCAGCTCAATAGGTACATAAATGAGCTTGTAAGCCTTGGATTAGTAAGGGAAGTGGATGTACCATTCAAGGGTTACATAACCACAGAGAAGGGCAAGCAGTTCCTTGTAATGATGAAGAATAATATCAGATCTCAACTATAATTATAGTTTTGGTGATGTAATAAGAATAATAATTACTGTTATGGCTGTATTAATCCTATATTATTTAATATATTCTTCATTCTTTTTTAAATCTATAATATTTTATAAATTGCCCTAGATAATATCATCGTTTAATATAATACAAGTAGAGTAGACCTTATTAGATACCATATTCCAATCTTCTCCTAGATCAGGGAAATGATACCAATACTATACAAAGAAGGTGAGAATAGTATACAATTCACCGACTATCTCAGGTGTTTAATATACTATATAAAACAGAGATCGCAGGTGTACATATTTGTAGCATCTGCACTTCTATCACTCGCAATAGCATCAAAAGGAATCGTAGAACCTATACTTGCCATCAAACTTGCCCTTGGAACATATCTGATAAGCCTTGCAACCTATGCTTACAACGATGTTACTGATGCACTAGCAGATAGGATAAATAAGGTTGATAGGGTTCTGGCAAGGGGCAAGGTGGATGATAAGACCGTAAAGAGGGTCTCTATAGCACTATTCTTGGTAGGAATGGTCATCCTTATGCATATAAACATGTACACTGCTATCATAGCATTAACCTGTACAGTCTTAGCAGTGGCATACTCTCATCCCAAGACAAGTCTGAAGGATAGGTTTCCCTACAAGACCATAGTCAATGCATCTGGTGCAGGATTGGCAGCGTTGATAGGTGGTTTTGCTGCTGATAATCTAAGTGCTCATGTAATGATGTTAGCAGTGATATCATTCCTCTTCCTATTCATACTTGCCCCACTTGGGGATATACAGGATTATGAGGGTGACAAGGCTGCTGGGAAGCGTACATTCCCCGTAGTGCTAGGGGTTAATACAACCATAGCTATGATGCTCTCCATACCATTCATGGTAACGCTCTTGCTCTTTATGAGTATGAATATCAACATGCTCAGCATAACAGTAACAAGCATTGCAAATATAGCAAGCACTACAGTTATACTCCTAGTGTACAAGAGATGGTATGATAAGGCCATTGTGAATGTATCTAGGCATATTCTAAGGCTTATGTATGTCGTGAACCAAGTATCCATCATCTTGAGTGCTAGTAGTGGTGTAGAGGATATATAGATAGGGTAGAGGTAGAGGTAGAGAGGAAGATAGCACAACTAAACCCTCTTTATTTCCAATACGCGTATATATGATATGCTACATGCAATAACATCGTTTATATTTGATGAATAGGGAGTCTATACAATGGTAACCCAGCTTAGTTATGCTAGGAGAGGGGTTGCTACTGAGGAGATGAAACATGTAGCAGAGAGCGAGCAGGTCAGCCTAGATCTTGTAGTTAGAGGTATCGCAAATGGCTCAGTAATAATACCTAGGAACATTGCAAGGAAGCAGAAATTGATCAGGTTAGTAGGCATAGGAAAGGGTTTAAGTACCAAGGTTAATGTGAACATAGGTACCTCAACCTTAAGGGTCAACCTACAGGAGGAGGTGGAGAAGGCTAGGGTAGCTGTGAAGTATGGTGCAGATACAATAATGGATCTTAGCGATGCTGGTGATCTGCCAACAATAAGGAGAATCCTGATGGATGAGGCAAGGATACAGTTTGGTTATGTACCAGTGTACCAGGCTTATGCTGAGGCTGTGCAGAGGCACAAGAACCCGTTAGAGATGGATGAGGATGACTTTCTTAATGCGTTTGAGCAATGTGCGAGGGATGGTGTTGATTACACTACGATACATGCTGGACTTACAAGAGAACTTGCAGATAGATTGCTCAAGGTGAAGAGGCATGCTGGGATAGTGAGCAAGGGAGGCACGATAACTGCAGCATGGATGCTTAAACATGGCAAAGAGAATCCATACTACGAGCACTTCGATTACCTGTGTGAGATAGCAAGGGAGTACGATGTTACATTCAGCCTGGGTGATGCTCTTCGTCCTGGCTCTATACTTGATTCCCATGACGAACTCCAGGTAGCGGAGATGATAAACGTTGCTAGGCTAGCGAAGAGAGCATATGCAATGGATGTGCAGGTCATGATAGAGGGTCCAGGGCATGTTCCATTGAATGAGGTTGCAGCAAATGTAAGGCTTGCCAAGTCATTGTTTGGCGATATCCCCTATTACGTGCTTGGACCATTGGTTACAGATATAGCAGCGGGTTATGATCATATAGCAAGTGCTATAGGCGCCGCAATAGCAGCTAGCGAGGGTGTAGATCTACTCTGCTATCTTACACCATCTGAGCATCTAGCATTACCAACATCAGAGGAGGTAAAGGAAGGGCTGATAGCATACAGGATAGCAGCACATGCTGGAGATATAGTTAAGATAAGGGATAGAGCAATAAGGTGGGATGCTGAGATGACAAAGGCTAGAAGGATGCTAGACTGGGCTAAACAGATCTCTCTTGCGATAGATCCTGATGAAGCAGCAAGGATACATAGTAGGGATGGACAGTTGCAGGGCAATAATGTACCATGCACGATGTGTGGCTCAGCATGTGTATACATAATGCTACCTCAGCAGCGCAAGTATGAGGTGGATGTGGAGGTAAATGAGAAAGATTGATGTAATGAATAATAATAATAATAAGAATAATAGTAATAATACATGATTTGGCTATCTAGAAGATTACTTCTGCCATCTACTATAGATGATTGGTTTATATCTTCTCCTACCCTTCTGAATGAGTATCGTACGAGCGAACTATGTATGTCTAAGATGCGTTTACAAAAGCAAATAGTCTACTATCTATTGATGGATTTACTCATCGTTGATCTCCTTGATTATGGTATTGGCTATCTCCTCTGCTGATAGACCTTTATTTATCATTGTAAGGATCTCATTACGCCTTGTAGCCCATACACTAGGTCCTATGCCTCTCTCGCTTAGTATACTCAAGACCATCTCATACTTCTGCATCTGCTCTTGGCTCAAGAGCAGTTCATTACCTGCTATGATATCTGGCTTTATTATATCTAGGTAAATCTTATCCCCAACCTTTATGCCTGACTCCTCATACTCCCTTATGCTCAACTTCAGCGTTGTTGTGAAACCTCCCATCAACTGACTTGTTATCATCTTGTTGAGGTTCTTCATGAGATCCTCGAATGATGTGAAGTTACTTACCACCTGTACTCCAAATGGGCTCTGACCCTTCTCTTTGATATCCCTAGGCTCCGCCAACGATACGAATATGTAAGGACTGCCATCTGGTGCTGCATCTATCCTCACAACTATGTACTCCTTCCTCATGCTATTAGATAACATGAACCAATCTATAATGTTTTGTATTAGAGCCTCTATTATTAGATTAGACCCTTCTCAACCAATGGTTCGAGTAACTTGGATACAGTATCAAGTATATCCTTCTTGAAGAGTCTAACCTGCCTATTGAACCTAACTACAAGTAGTATGGCAAGCATATCATAGTCTGTATGTGCTCTCCTAACCCATGCATGTTCTATACCATAGTCTGAACCATCTGCACCTATGAGTTCTCTCCATTGCCTTATCCTTGCTAGTGCAGTCTCTATGCTAGTAATGATCTCGTCTATGCTGTAATCAGCATCATCCCTTATGTTAAACTTCACCATGGGCATGTAGAGTAGGCCAGAGGTTATAGTATCTCCACTCTTCAACATCCTCTCAATTATCTCATACTCCCTCTCCCTCGGCTCTATCTGACCATAGTCTGGTTGGAAATACGCTACAACGTTCTTATCCTCATCATATATCTTGAAGTAGTACTCCTCCTGCTCTATGCTCCATCTCATCACTGGTATTGTAGGAGGGGGAGGTGTTTTATAAAGACTGATGAGTTGGTGGTTTAGAAATAAGTTATAAATACATGACTCTAGAGTGCCTTGAACTGTTCAGTCCACCTCAGATAAGCCTTTATCATCTCCTGGCTAACACTAGGCTTCCTGTTCTTTAGTATCTCCTTAAAGTCGTTCATGCTTATGCTCCTTGTCTGAGCATTACCATCGAATGCCTTGCCACTCTCAAAGAGTTCATTTACTACCTTCAGTTGCACACCCTGGCAGATATCCCTTATATCACTTGCTGAGTATCCTTCTGTTATCTTTGCCAGATCCTCAAGCTTTAGAGATGGGTCTATGTTGAGTTGGGTAGTGTATGATCTGAACATCTGTAACCTTGCATTGTAATCTGGTAAGCCTACGTATATCCTCTTCTGGAACCTCCTGAGGAATGGCCAGTCTAGGCTCCAAGGCTTGTTTGTAGCACCTATAACGTATATTGGCGACTTGCCAGACTTGCTTGTAATACCATCCATCTCTGTAAGGAACTGGTTCTTGACCCTAACCTCTCCTCCTATCTCATTGCTCCTTGTACCTAGCAGGGAGTCAACCTCATCTATGAAGAGTATCACTGGCACATTCTCCTTGCTAACTACCCTCCTTGACATAGAGAATAGTTTTGCTACATTCTTCTCAGCCTCACCAAGCCATTTGCTCATCATCGATGCTGCATCTACGTTTATGAAGTAACCATCTATCTCACTTGCAGTTGCTGCTGCTAGAAGTGTCTTGCCGTTGCCTGGAGGACCATAGAGCAGTATACCCTTTGGCCAACCTAGAGGGAATAGATCTGGTCTTTGGGTAGGGTATATTATGCTCTCTCTCAACGCTCTCTTTGCATCCTCAAGCCCTATAACCTCGTCCCACTTTACATTTGGTTTATCCTTAAGCACTAGATCATCGAAGTCGGCCTTGAGGATCTCAACATTTGTATCAGCATTATTACTGAACCCATTACCATTAACACTGGTACTTCTCTCACCTCCAACGCCATCCTGTCTAACCCTGTTTATACCTGCATTACCTTGATCTATGCCTTTGCTATTACCCTTATTATCCTCGTGGATTACATCATGTATACCATCAAGTCCTCTAGCCTCCTGCAATGCCTTTATCCTGTTCTGATATGCCTTTGCCCTCTCAACATATATCTTGTTCAGCTTGTAATCTGGATAGAGGTGCACCAACTTCAACAATGCGTCAACAGCCTTCTGATAGTGTAGTATAGCATGTGGCTTTGCTCCTTGTGAATCTAACTTGATGGCCTCTGCAGCATGCTTACTTGCAATATTCTCCAACTCTTGGGGTGCAAGGGTCAATTAACACTCACCTGCAGTAGGGATAAGGATTTACCTATACCATAGTGTAAAATTTAATAGCAAAATAACTCAACTAATATTGACAATCGCTTTTAGTGTATGCTTGATTAATGGTTGGTTCTGGTATAACTTAATTAATTAATTAATCGTACATTCAATACATTAGTATGGTTATACGCATATTCATTCATTCATTCATCTATCCTTGGTAGTTCAATCCTCTCGCTATATCCAAACTCTACCTTCGACTCTATGAAGGATGTACCTATGCTTTTCATTATACTCTGCATCCCTTGCTCCATCCTCTTTATATCAGATCTTATTGAATTGAGTATATTCATAGTCTTCTCAAGTAGTATGAGTAGTTCTTGAATGTAGATGAGTGCATCAATACGAATAGTTATACTCTGTAATGCCAACTGTGTAGTCTGCAACAATGTTAATAGTGTAGTTATATCATCATCGCTATTATTATCTTGAGTAGAACCGTTGAATAAGGCATTACTGCTTCTACCGTTATTACTATGCTTAGTTGGATAACCAATAGTATGCAGTTCCAGATCTCTCTGTATTTTATTGTAAAGAGAGTTTATAGCCTTTAGTTCCATCTCAAGATGAGACACTGCAGATATTACCTTATCTCTTGCATCATACATGTTACGATTGAGTATCATAATGGGCACCCCTTAACTGTGCAATATAATATAATAATAAAAAGTATATGATGTGGTATTCATTATTATCCACCACCTCCCTCTCTTACTCTCTCATTTGTTTATCATCTGTCGTATATATTATACATCATCTAACTCATTATCTTGCTCTCATCACTCATGCTAGGTAGATCTGGGAACTTCTCCTTCATCTTGCTCTCAACTACGCTTGCTGCCTCTTCAAGTATCTTCGTTGCTTCTTCATTGGCATATTCGAAGTTTATATTGTAGCCTCCAACCTGCCCTGCATCCATAAGTATGCCTCCTAGTAGTTCAGATATCTCGCCCATCTCATTATCTACCTCGGGCATCATAGTTGCCAAGCCAGATCTTACATTCTTAACAACAGCCATAGCTGGGCTTAGCGTAACTACTACATCACCTAACTCAGTTATAGTGCTAAGCCTTAACTGTATCTGCTCCAATGCTAGTTTTGCTTGATTAACCATCTTGCTCAACTTCCTTATCTGAGCTAATTCATTAGAGAGTACTGCTGAGTACTGCGTATCATGCTGCTGTATTGACTGTACTATCCTCTTGAAGAGTGATTGATCCTTCTCCCTCAACTTCTGTGCTATTGTATCAAGTTTCATTATCTGCATCTGCAACTTCCTCTGTGCATGCTCTATCCTTGGCTTGAGTGGACCAGTTGGCTTCACTACACCCTGTAACTTCTCGCCCATACTAGGTTCGTTTGGTTTTGCCCATCTTGATGCAAATGCCATATCCATTCACTAGCATTGATGTTATTAAGATGACTAATATGGAAGTGTGTCGATTATTTGATCAACGCTACAAATAATATTTACTAGCGTAACATGCCATGGTAATGACAAGGGATTGATTAATTAATTAATTAATCAGGCAGATATATCCTATTATATAATATATGGATGGATGGATGAATGGGTGAGCCTATGGAGAGAGCAGAAAGGATAGCATGCAAGAGAGCTGTCAAGTTGCATATATTCATGCCTAGCAATAGAAAGATATGGACTGTTGTAGGTAGTAAGTATGAGTACTGGGTCCATCCTCCTCACTTCTGTACATGTAAGGATTACTACTTTAGGACAAGAGCACTGATGATAGAAGGCAAGGAAGAGAAAGAGAAGGTCTCATGCTACCATCTGAAGGCAGTTGAGGTAGCCGAAGGTTCAGGTATGGTTGATGAGGTACACTTTGATGATGATGAGTATGATGGCTTCATAAGGGCACTTATAGATATGATATATAGAGGGGTAACTAGTTAGACTTTTATCTTTGCAATATAGGTTATAGGATATGAGTGAGAAGATGAGTTTAAGCATAGGTGATGCAGCACCAGACTTCACTGCAGACTCTACACTAGGGAGGATAACGCTAAGCAACTATAAAGGCAGGAAGAGTGTAGTACTCTACTTCTATGTCAAAGATATGACCCCTGGATGTACAGTGCAGTCAATAAGCATAAAGGATAATATTGAGAGGATAAAGGCTCTAGGAGCAGAGGCTATAGGCATAAGTAGTGATGATATAGAGTCTCACAAGAGGTTCGCTTCAAGGTATGGACTCAACTTCCCCTTGGTTAGTGATGTGGATAACAGCATAAGCAAGGCATATGGTGTATTCAATGAGGAGAAGAGGAGGGCAAGGAGAGTAACCTTCATAATAGATAAGGATGGAATAATAAGGCATATAATGAACAGGGTAGATGTTGATAACCATGCTAAGGATGTTATAGATATACTCGGCAAGATGCAATAATAATAATGGTGATGATAATAGTGGTGCTGATGATGATACAATACCATACCATCTTTCATGATTGAGATGGTGAGACATGTATGAATGTACTTGTAATAGGTTCTGGTGCAAGAGAACATACAATAGGCTGGAAGGTTTCAAAGAGTAGTAGGGTCAAGAAGGTGCTCTTTGCACCTGGGAATGGTGGTACCCAACTTGCGGGTTATGAGAACCTCAAGGTAAGTATAAAGGATCATGATAAACTCCTAAGGTTTGCAACTGAGCATGGATGTTTAACCATAGTTGGACCTGAAGAGCCATTGGCAAATGGCATAGTGGATCTATTCAAGAGCAATGGGCTAAGGATACTGGGTCCTAGCAGAGATGCAGCAAGACTGGAGAGTAGCAAGGTATGGGCAAAGGAGTTCATGAGAAGACATGGTATACCAACTGCAGAGTCTGATGTATTTGATGAGCCAGAGGCTGCAAAGGATTACATTGCAAGAAGTAAGAAGGATGGTGGTATAGTTGTAAAGGCAGATGGACTTGCTGCTGGGAAGGGTGTAGTGGTGTGCAACAGCAAGGAGGAAGCATATGCAGCAGTGGATAAGATGATGAAGGATAAGGTATTCGGCGATGCTGGTAATAGGGTAGTGTTGGAGGAGAGACTTTATGGAGAGGAGGTATCTTTCATATGCATGAGTGATGGTAAGCATATCATCCCATTGGCAACTAGCCAAGATCACAAGAGAGCCTATGATAACGATGGGGGACCAAACACTGGTGGTATGGGTGCATACTCTCCCAACCCTATGATAGATGAGAAGATGCATGAGTGGATAATGCATAACATAATGCAGAAGGCTATAGATGGGTTAAGACAGGAAGGGATTGAGTTCAAGGGCTTCCTATACGCTGGACTCATGCTTGTTGATGACAAGGCCTATGTTCTAGAGTTCAATGTAAGACTTGGCGATCCAGAGACCCAAGTGATACTCCCAAGGCTTAGATCAGATCTCATTGAGTATGTTGAGCACTGCATAGATGGTACACTCGATGAGGCTGAGGATATGGTATGGGATGATAGAGTAGCAGTGTGTGTAGTGCTAGCATCTAAAGGCTATCCAAATGAGTATGAGAAGGGCAAGGTTATAACAGGGCTAGATAAACTGGCTGGTATGGATGATGATGTATTAGTATTCCATGCTGGCACAAGGGTTATAGATGATTGTAGTGGTAGGGTAGTAACTGATGGGGGCAGGGTTCTTAGTGTTGTAGCATTGGGCAATGATATGAGTGATGCAATAGAGAAGGTATATACTGCAATCAATAGCGTATATTGGGAAGGGATACACTATAGAAGGGATATAGGGAGGAGGGCACTAAGGTATTTATTAAATGGATGAATCGCTATATTATCGATGCTTAACATAGGTGCAAGTGAATGGGTAATCATAATACTGTTATTCCTCATACTCATAGTTGGGAGCAAACATCTTCCAGGTTTAGCAAGAGGTATAGGTAGAGCTGTTGGGGAGTATGAGAGGACAAGGACAAGCATAAGGAGAGAACTGGAGAAGATCAACACAGGTTCTAATACGGGTATTGAAAGAGGTATAACCATGCCCATCAAAGGGCCAGTGGAGAGCGAGAGAGCAAAGTTGGAGGTTGTAGCACAGGCATTGGGTATAGACCCCAATGGTTTAAGTGATGATGAGTTGAAGAGGTTGATACATGAGAGGTTGGGCAGTATCAGGTAATTTAATAATACCTGAATTGTAAGCGAGTATTTACTCTATCATTATGTTAACCACTTATACTCACATCTTTCCCTTTAGGAAACTTTATTTATTAGCATCTTACACCTGCAGATATGTCAGATATAAATCCATTCGAGAACGCACTGAAGCAGCTGGATGAGGCGGCAAGGATAATGCATCTTGATGAAGGGATGTATGAAGTGCTTAAAACACCAAAGAGAGTGCTTACAGTATCCATACCAGTGAAGATGGATGATGGTAAAGTCAGGGTCTTCATAGGGCATAGAGTGCAGCATAACGATGCTAGAGGTCCATACAAGGGAGGAATAAGGTACCATCCGCAAGTTACTCTGGATGAGGTCAAAGCACTAGCCATGTGGATGACTTGGAAGTGTGCCATAGTAGATATACCATTTGGAGGAGGTAAGGGAGGCATAGCATGCGATCCTAAGAGTATGAGCGAGAGTGAGTTGGAGAGGTTAACAAGGAGGTATGCCTACATGATCTCTGATATAATAGGACCTTATGTGGATATACCTGCTCCAGATGTCTATACAGGGCCAAAGGAGATGGCGTGGATAATGGATACCTATAGTGCATTGAAGGGTAGCATAAGCCCAGGTGTAATAACAGGTAAGCCATTGAACATAGGGGGCTCTAAGGGTAGGACTGAAGCAACAGGCTTAGGACTTGCATTCTGTGTAAGGGAAGGTGCAAAGAGGCTCAATGTTGATCTGAAGGGCTCAAGGGTTGCCATACAAGGGTTTGGTAATGCAGGAACGTACGCAGCAAGGTTCTTGAAGCAGATGGGCGCAAGCATAATAGCTGTTAGTGACTCAAAGGGAGGCATATACTACGATGGGAGTAATGGGTTGGATGTTGAAGCGCTAATAGAGCATAAGACAAGGACTGGCATGGTTAAAGGGTTCAGGAATGCTAGAGAGATAACTAACAAGGAGTTGCTTGAGCTGGAGTGTGATATACTTGTACCAGCAGCATACGAGAATCAGATAACAGAGGATAATGCTGAGAATATAAAGGCGAAGATGGTTGCAGAGGCTGCGAATGGTCCTACCACGCCAGAGGCTGATGAGATACTCTTCAAGAAGGGCAGGTTAGTAGTACCAGATATACTTGCAAATGCTGGGGGTGTAACAGTAAGTTACTTTGAGTGGGTACAGAACCTAACAAGGGATTACTGGAGCTATGAGAAGGTGCATAGTATGCTTGAAGGGAAGATGACCACAGCATTCAATGATGTGTATAGAACTGCACAGGAGTACAGAGTTGATATGCGTAAGGGTAGCATGGTACTTGCAGTTAACAGGGTGGTAGATGCAATAAAGGCTAGGGGTATATGGCCATAAACGAATAGCATATTATTTATTCAATCAACTAGATTGAATTATTTTTAGTAGTTCTGCCTGTTCGTATCCATAATTCGTAGTTGATAATTTTATTATAATAATTATTTTATATGCTATCATGGTTATACCATTCTTCTTGATGCAAATTAATAGATGGGATCAACTATTAGATATAGGTGCAGGTATAAATTACAAAAACTAGTAATCTGTTAGATAAATTTATATCTTACTGTTAAATATCGCAGTGCATACATGGCCGAACAACAGAAACGTTCTTTAATTCAAGAGTTCGTTGATTTTCTAAAGACATTTGGTGTTATAGGCTTAGCAATAGCATTCGTTATAGGTCAAGCAGCTTCAAAAGTAGTGAATGCTATAGTCAATGATATAATAAATCCGTTCATAGGATTATTCCTTGTAGATGCAGGGGAGTTAAGGGATCTATCTACAACTGTAGGAAACTCCACGTTCCTATACGGGGATCTCATTGCAGTCATAATAGAGTTCGCCATAATAGCATTCATAGTATTCATAGCATATAAGCAGTTAACCAAATATAAGATAGTGGAAGAGAAGAAGAAATAACACAAGATCTACTGTTATGCATTGAACTGTGCAGTAGGATGATAATATGATACTGTATTACAATGTCATACTAGCAACAACCTACCTTCCTATCTAATTCGGCTATCATCTCATAGCTATATGTTTACATCACCAAAGTCTCCCCAGTCCCAGCCCCCTCCTCCTTCTCCAGCCTCTCCTCCCATATCACCACCCCCTCCAGCACCAGCACCAGGAACTTGCTCTGGCATGTAATCCTGTGCAGCAAGGTTCATCATGTTGAGCATGGTCATCCACATCATCATATCCATTATGCCCATGAATAACATTATGGGTATCCAACTCCTCATAGATAGTGCTTCCCTCTCGAACTCCTGCTTCTTCCCTTGCTCAGCAAGCATAACCATCCTCTGCCACTTCTGCTCCAACTCAAACCTTCGCTCTTGTAATTCCCTAGTGCCCTTCTCTGTAATGGTTAACTCAACCTTCCTTCTTCCTAAGAACCCTTTCTTCTCCCTCTTTACTATAAGCCCATGCAGGATCAACCTCTCAACTATCATAGCAATATCGAATGCTGATAACCCTGTAGCCTTTGCTATCTTCTCCTCTGTATTGTAACCCTTGGCTATAGCACTCAACACCATAACATCCTTTGGTTCATCCTCTGAACCAGCCATGTATATAAGTTATACAATCACATTAATAGGTTTTATCCTTCCATTATACTAGAAGGAGGGAAGGAAGGAGTGATTATATCTTATAATAAAAGTAGAAGACATGATAAAGGGATGTACTAACTGAGAGGTATCCTTCCTGCCAGCTATTCTGTACTGAATGAATGCCCACAAGCACAGCTTCTTACAACGTTTGGATTGTTTATCTTGAAACCAGCGCCCATGAGGCTCTCTATGTAGTCTATCTCGCTACCCTTCAGGTAGTTGGAGCTGTAAGAGTCTACTAGTATCTTAACGCCATGCTCCTCTAGCATTATATCATCCTCAGAAGGTTTCTCCTCAAAGCCCATACCATAGGAGAGACCAGCACAACCACCACCAGCAACATACACCCTAAGGTATAGATCTTCCCTACCCTCCTGCTTCATGAACTCCTTCACCTTCTCAGCAGCCTTTGGTGTTAGTACTATCAACCTCTGAATACTCTTCTCCATACCCTCATCTATGCTTATACAATATAATAAGCTTTACTTTCTAATGGTTAGAGAAAAATAGTAATATGACTGGATAATGGTATTACCAGCTACCAGCATTGCCTACTTCTTCTGCAGGAACTTGGTCATCCTCTCTACTCTATCTGGATGTGTGAAGCATAGACTCCAGCCCCATAGCTCAAGTGCAAGTCCAGTGTTTATATCGCTCTCTACTCCTCTGTTTATAAGCATCTTTGATACTCTCACTGCTAGGGCACTATTCTTTGCCATCTCCTTTGCCATTGCAATGGACTCATCCAGGAGTTGAGGCAACTCTACAACCTTGTTAACCAACCCTATACTCAATGCCTCTTCAGCATTAACCCTCCTGCCTGTGAATATCAGTTCCTTTGCCTTTGCTACCCCAACTATCCTTGCCAATCTCTGTGTACCTCCCCAACCTGGGCATATCCCCAGTCCAACCTCTGGCTGTGCTAACACAGCGTTCCTGCTTGCTATCCTTACATCACATGCTAAAGCAAGTTCACATCCTCCTCCTAGAGCATAGCCATTGACTGCTGCTATCACTGGCTTGTTGAGGTTCTCAACCTTGCTCATTGCTGCATGCCCTCTCCTAGCGTATTCTTCAGCCTCTAGAGGAGATATCTTACTCATATACTCTATATCCGCTCCAGCAGAGAATGCCTTCTCCCCAGTACCAGTTATTATCACTACCTTTACCTGCTCATCACTAGCAAGATTATCCATTGCACTACTCAGTTGCGCTATAACATCAAGGTTCATCGCATTCAACTTCTCTACCCTGTTTATCCTTACCACTGCTATACCATCATCCCTCTTCTCTACGAGCATGTACTGCTGCTGTTGCTGCTGTGGTGATGCCATGCATATGGCATGTACAATGAGCAAATAAACTTTGCACTTACTTACTGGATATCATATAGGTATAGGGGTTATAGGGAATGCACCGCATATCCTGCAGAATCTTGCATCAGTGCTCACATATGCATTGCATTCACTACACCTTGCCTTATCTCTACTACTATCATAATCCATTAAGTATGGTGCACCAAACATTGCTCTATATATCTCATAGTAGTAGAGGTGCTCCTTGCTCCTTATCCTAACCCTATCTTTATCAAGGTGCTCCTTACTCCTTCTGGCAAGGTACTCATCACTAACAAGAGAGGCAAGATAACTGCTTAATATGCTTGTATTTGCCCCTTGCTCCATTGGCATCTTTACCCTCCATGCTATATCCTTGCCTAGGATATGCTCAAAGCATGATCTTAACACGAACTTGCCATACCTCTTACCTTCATGCTCATTAACCTTCAACTCCACTGGTATACTCTTAGCATAATCCAATACGTCCAGATAGGGTAATGATACACTCATACCAAGATCTTCTGCTATTGCTATGGAGGAGAAGTGCATTATCCTCTCAAGCCTAGTAAGTTCATGCTCCAACTGCTCATAACTCATCTTTAGCATATATGAATAGCCAGCGAATATCTCATCGCACCCGTCCCCTGTGATAACATGCCTTAAACCATACTCCTTCAACTCCTTCATAGCAAGGTATAGCACTATTGAGTTTCTAACCTCCATTGGGTCGAATGAGTGCATTATTCTAACGACTTCTCTTACTGCATTGAGCATCCCATCCATGCTGATATACTTGATGAGCAGCCTTATCCTGAATCTATCTGCTACAATCCTAGCATACTTGGTATCTTGGGCACCTTCATGGCCTATGCATAATGCAAACACATCTCTATCCATGCTGCTGCTCGATGCAAGTGCAGCAAGTATACTACTATCCAAGCCTCCAGAGAGCAGCATTGCTACCCTAGAGTCTGAAGCACTGGCAATATGTTTATACATGATACCCCTAAGCATCTCCCTTAGCCTGTTGCAGATAGCAGTGTTATCAAAACCTGCTGAAGGCATGAGATAGAATAGAGGAATATTTATATAAATTGTAGAGAGATAGTTGATATGCTACTCCCTTCCGAGATAGAGTCAAGGTCGCTGATCCCTGCAATAAGGGCGATAATATCTAGGAGGTTAGTGAATGAGTACAACATGAAGGAGGAGGATGTTGCAAGACTCTTGGGTATAACACAGGCTGCTGTGAGCAACTACATAAGGGGTACTAGGGGTGATGCAGAACTTGCAAAGAGGCTCATGAGCGAGCCTAGTGTGGTTAGGAGGATAGATGAGATAAGCAAGGAACTTGCCATGAACAAGGCATTCATGCCATCTACCATGGCAAAGTACATAGGTCTGCTAAACTACATAAGGCATAGCCTGCTCATATGCGATATACACCATGCCATAGAGAAGAGCATAGACAAGGATATATGCAAAGCATGCGAGGATACTCTAAGGGAAGGAATGAGAACCTAATCCCTAAATTTATTACTGCCATTTGGTGTATGCATTGGTTGGAAAGATTAATTATTAATTAATGTTGAGGTTAGTTAGATAGCTTCTTGCAGCCTTAAGAAAGATCTTTCTTGCAGGTTCGCCAACTAGGGTATCCTGAATCCCCTTCTTAAAAGAAGGAAGAAGAGTATGAATGGTACAAGTATAACTAGCAGTATTATCAGTGCTAGCATACCAGCATCTGGCACAAGTATAAGGAATGGGAAGGGGAAGATCACAACGATACCGCCACCACCGCCATCCTCTACACCACTCAGCCCATCTCTCTGTCCAATCTGGTTGAGCATATCAACCATGTTCATGGATGCATAGGAGATCAGGATCATGCCTATGATGATCACAGCAATACCAATGAGTAGCAGGGGTATATTTGCTACATCCCTTAGCGCTGTATACCCTACCCTGAAACCACTCCTCGCCTCCTCTTCCTCACCACTACTGCTATCACCTATACTACCCATATCATGCATATACATTGAGCATCTCTTACATATACCATCATCTTCATTCATGCAGAGGGAGCATACTGGCTTTTTGCATACGCTGCAGTAATCAACAACAGCAATCCCATCGCATATGCTGCATCTAACCCTATGACTCATCTCATGCTCACCACCATGATGAAGAGTATGAGCATAATGAGTATGGCGATAGGCAGTATAAGTAGTAGGGATCTTGAACCCTGCCAGATTATGGGTATAGGACCTAGAAGTATGAACCCTGTAGATCTACCTCTAGTAGAACCTCCCCTAGTCGCAAGAGAGAATGTTATTATCAGCATGCCTACTAGCACTAATGCAAGACCTATCATCATCAATAGCCTTGCATCCATGACATTATAGATTAAGTTAATCTACTATTTATTACTAATCCAAATTAAAAATAAATGATTGAGCGTCTAGGATCAGGATAAGGATGATGCTCTTCTTCTTGTTGTTGCTGCTTCGTTAGCATCTGTACTTGCTCTTCCTTCCTCTGCCATCAAAGCATCTAGATCCTCCTTGCTTACATCCTCAACAGATACCACCGATATCCTGAATGGTCTGCCACAGAGCCTACCCAGCTCCAGAGAGTTCTTATCTATGTGGTAGATGTAGGCTGAAGCATTGCTATTACTTCTTATCTTATCTACCATATCCTTGCTAACAGATCTGGAGCATATGATCAGTTTAGCATTGCCTATACCCTTCAGCACCTCTCTACTACCTATCCTGCATGCATTACTTGCCATGGCATTCCTAACTATCTTTGATACCAGTTTACTCATCTTCCTTCCTCCTTACCCTCCTTCACGCCTGAAGCTATACCATCGCCAACCTTCATGTATAGATCTACCATACCAGTACCTACTGGCACCGTTGAGCCAACTATAACATTCTCTGTAACACCCTTCAAGGGCTCTACCTCACCCTTGAGTGCTGCCTCTGCTATGGTTGGAACAGTTATCTCGAATGCTGCTCTAGCAAGTACACTAACCTTGGTTCCAGCAACACCATGCCTACCTATCTGCTGGAGTATACCCTTGCTTGTCATCACATCTGCAACAAGCATTATATGCCTTATATCAACCTCCAGACCCTGCTCCTCTAGAGTGTTCATTATCTCCTTTACAAGTGCTGTCCTTGCAGCCTCTATGCCAAGCACGTTTGCTATCTCGTATATATTGTTTGTAGTTGTTCTGCTTGTATCAACTCCATCAACATCAAGAACCTTCTGTAGGTTTGAACCTGCAGTCTGTATAACCCACTCATCACCCTGCTTAACAACAGTAACACGCTCTATATCAGGTATACCCTTTATCTTTGTGTTGAGTATCTTACCCTTGAGTGTGCTCATAGTTCTAGCATCTGTACCTGCTGGAGGCCTTATCGTTATCCTATTGTTATCATCAACACCAACGTTGAGTTTCTTCTTGGAGGACTTGAGTGCATTTACTATCGTATCCATATCGCATCCCCTCTCCTCCATCTTACCTGTACTAAGAACTAGATGGAGTGCACCATCTACATCAACCTCAGCACTCTCCACAAGATCATTGAGCTTTGTGAAGAGTATGTTCTTTGCTACCTGTAAGGCACTCTCCCTAGACTTTGCATAATCTGGGAGCAGGTATATGTCCATCGTTGGTGTCTCTGGCTTCTTCCTTGCATCCAAGAGTTCTATAAGCCTTGGCAATCCTAGGGTTACGTTCCTCTCCTTTATACCAGCGAAGTGGAACGTTCTTAGGGTCATCTGTGTACCAGGCTCTCCTATAGACTGGGCAGCAACTATGCCTATTGCCTCCCCTGGCTCTGCCCTAGCCTTATCGAAGAGTTCAACTACATGCTTACATACCTTCTCAACCCCATCCCTGCTTAACCTGATCTTCATCAACTCTACCTTGAGCATCTCTGCTATACTTGGATTAAGCATCTTACTGTATCTATCAACTATGCTCTTTATCTCATCATCACTTGCCTTATCTTTATCTTCATCTATAAGTGCTTGTGCATTAACAAGCCTCTCTATGTTAACAGCACTACCATGATCGCTCTTCGCTGGATCTACACTATCCTCTCCATACACAAACTGTATTATGTTACCAAATGAATCCCTAACTGTATCATCGTACTCTATCCTTAGATGCTCCATAGCATTTATGAGTCTCCTCTGAAGATACCCACTCTGCTGGGTTCTAACTGCAGTATCTACCAGCCCTTCTCTACCACCCATTGCATGGAAGAAGAACTCTAATGGATTTAACCCATCCCTGAAGTTCGACCTTACAAAGCCCTTTGCATCTGGGTTTATATCATCTGGAAGGAAGTGAGGTAATGCCCTCCTCTGATAACCTCTCTCTATCCTCCTGCCTCTTATCGACTGCTGACCTAGAAGAGCAGTCATCTGGCCTATGTTGAGTGTTGAACCTCTAGCCCCAGTACTTGCCATTATAACCCCAGCATTGTTATCTGGTAACGATCTATCTGCTGCCCTTCCTGCTCTATCTCTAGCCCTTGATAGTTCATTGACTATCTGAAGTTCTAACGTCTCCTCTGGCGATAACCCTCTTATGGGCTGGAGTATACCTTCTCTATACTGCCTTATCAGGTCATACACCTTCTCATACGCACTCTTTATTATACCATCTATCTCCTTCCTTGCCTCTTCAGGGAGAAGGAGATCATCGTAGCCGTAACTGAAGCCATAGTGGGTTATGAAGTGGGTTAGTATCCTGAAGAGTGAGTCAAGGAAGGATCTGGCAAATGATGTGCCATAGTCTTTAGCAAGCCTATGCAGTATGCTATCTGGCTCCTCTGCACCTATAGATGCCTTGTCTATAACACCACTGATCAACCTACCATTCTTTATGATCACGTCTGGCTGCTTGCTTATCTTTGCGCTCTTCATCCACTTCGATATCAAGGTGTAGTTGAAGTCCTTTGGAAGGAGGAGGGAGAACAACTGCTTACCAGTGTACTTGCCATTCCTATAATGACCATCATCATCACCACCATCACTGCTACCAGCACCATTTCTCATGAGCAGATCTAGATCATGTTTTATTCCTCCTATGAATGCTAGGTTCACAAACTCCTCCCTGCTTAGCAGTGTATCATCCTTCGTGAGTAGATATGCTGCTGTTATAAAGTCCCTTATGCCTCCTATTATTGGGCCACCATACCTAGGGGATATCAACTGATCGTGAACCTGCATGAGTATCTTTGCCTCTGCCCTAGCCTCTACGCTCTGAGGAACGTGAAGGTTCATCTCATCGCCATCGAAATCAGCATTGTATGGTGGGCATACAGATGGATGAAGCCTAAACGTTCTGTATGGGAGTACCTTGACAAGATGGGCCATTATGGATATCCTGTGTAGTGATGGCTGCCTGTTGAATATCACTATATCACCATCCATGAGATGCCTCTCAACCATGAACCCTGGGGCTAGAGACTCTGTCAATGCCCTTCTATCTGCCACGTAATCAAGCCTTATCTTCACACCATCTGGCCTAACTATGTAGTTTGCTCCAGGATGCTTGTTTGGTCCGTTCATGACAAGTACCCTAAGCCTATCTATATTCCAAGGGGATACTACCTCTGGTATGGTCAACTTCTTGGCTATCTCCTCTGGCACACCAACCTCAGATATATCAAGGTTTGGATCTGGAGAGATCACGGTTCTTCCAGCAAAGTCAACCCTCTTGCCTGATAGACTGCCCCTGAACCTTCCTTCCTTACCTTTCAGCCTCTGCGATAATGTCTTCAATGGTCTACCAGACCTATGGTGAGCCTGTGGTATCCCAGACACCTCGTTATCGAAGTATGTTGTTACATGGTACTGGAGTAGGTCAACAAGATCCTGCACTATGAGGGGAGGGGTACCTGCCTCCTTGCTCTCCTTCAACCTCTGGTTAACCCTTATTATATCTACCAACTTATGGGTTAGATCATCCTCAGATCTCATACCAGTCTCAAGTATGATGGATGGTCTAACGGTCACTGGTGCTACAGGCAATACCTGGAGGATGAACCACTCTGGTCTAGCAGTCTCTGGGTTGTAGCCTAGGAGCCTCAGATCATCATCAGGTATATTGATCAGCCTATCCCTTATCGCTATGGGTAGCAGCCTATTCTCCTCCCCGCTCTCAGTCTTCTCAAAGAACGTTGTTGGCTTTACAAATATTATATCGTACTGCTCCTTACCACAATGGGGGCATGTCTTTACCTTCTTTGCCTTCTCTATAAGCTCATCCTTCATCCTCTCAACTGCTAGTTGCGTATGTATCTCCCCACTACTCAGCCTTGCCTTGTACTCATCAAGCTCATCAGCAGAGAGTTTGAGCCTTGAGCAACCTCTACATGTAACCTGCAGTAACTGGTAGATGTCATCAACGAATGATATGTGAAGTACTGGTTCAGCCAACTCTATGTGACCAAAGTGCCCAGGGCATCTTGCTGATGTATTACCACAGGTAGCACACTTTTGTCCAGGCTCTAATATACCCAGCCTGCTATCCATGAGCCCGCCTTGCACTGGTAAGCCATCCTCATCATATGTCTCTGGAGCAGTTATCTCTGCAACAGAGTATCGTCTTATCTCACTTGGTGACCATAAAGCGAACTTTATTCCTGCTATAACCTTTGTAACCTCCTCTGCTATGCTCATAAACCTACACCTTCTCCTTCAGGATGAGCCTAGGCAGTATGTTAAGGCTCATGATCTCTTGCAGTAGTAGTTTGAATGCATATGCTATAGTTACTGATGATACCCTAGCCTTCTCACCGCATATCCTGCAGATGTACCTCCTCTGCTTCGCATCATAGTAACTTATCAGGCCACAACGCTCGCATACATACACCTCAGCCTTATCAGACTCCTCCAGAAGCCTGTCCTTGAGTAGCATTGCAGCTCCATACCCTATCAAGCAATCCCTCTCCATCTCCCCAAATCTGAGGCCTCCTCCCCTTGCCCTTCCCTCTGTTGGCTGCTTCGTTAGCATCTGTACCTGCCCCCTAGCCCTAGAATGCATCTTATCTGCAACCATATGGTGTAACTTCTGATAGTACACTACACCCATGAATATCTCAACAGGATACCTCTTCCCTGTCCTACCATCGTACATTATCTCTTTGCCCGTATACTTGAATCCATAGGCCTCAAGTATTGCTCTGACATCATTGGCCTTCTCTCCATAGAATGCTGTTCCATCCATGAACCTTCCTGCTAATGCTGCTGCCTTGCCAGTTATTGACTCCATGAACTGGCCTACGGTCATCCTTGAGGGGAATGCATGTGGGTTTATTATCACATCTGGCACTATACCCTGTTCAGTGTATGGAAGATCCTCAGGGTTTGCAAGTACACCTATGACACCCTTCTGCCCATGCCTGGATGCAAACTTGTCGCCTATCTCAGGTATACGCATATCCCTAACCCTAACCTTGTAGAGTTTGCCCCCCTCAGTAGACTGGGTCATTATCACTGTATCAACAACACCAGTCTCCGATGGTCTCATGCTTACACTTGTATCCCTTCTGTATGGACCCTTCACCTCGAACTCCTTGTACTCCTCCATGAACCTTGGTGGGCTAGTTCTACCTATAAGCACATCCCCTCCAGTAACAACCGCCTCCTGCATAACAACACCATCAGCCTCAAGCAGCCTATAGAACCTCTCGCCCTTGTAGCCTCTAACGTTTGCATCAGATGATGGTATCTCAAAGTTATCCTTCATACCTCCAGGGTACTGCTTTGCCTCAGCCTCATACACCCTGTAGAAGAAGGATCTTGCCAAGCCACGCTCTACGGATGCCTTGTTAACAACTATAGCATCCTCTATGTTGTAACCTTCGAATGGTAGAACAGCAACTATACAGTTTGTGCCAGTGGGCCTCTCCTCTATGCCCAGTAATGGTATTGCTCTGGTCCTAACCAATGGTATCTGAGGATAGACAAGGAAGTGCTGCCTAACGTATGTGTTGAAGTTCATCATTGGTGTTGAGAAGCCTAGAGACTGCTTTGCCATTGCAGACTCGTATGTATTCCTAGGAGATTGGTTATGCTCTGGGTATGGGATCATGGATGCTGCAACACCAAACAACGCAGCAGGGAATATCTCGAGGTGTGTATGCCTCTCTGTTATCTGAGATGGTTCTAAGGCTATGTAACAGTTCTCCTCCTCATTGGCATCTATCAACTCTATTATGCCTTTGTAGAGTAAGTCTTCATAGGATATCAACCTACGCTTCAACTTCTCAAGCACATCCTCACCAACCCCATGCCTACCATTGTTGAGTACTATTAGTGGTCTTAGCACTCTTCCAGCATTGCAGCTTATGTATACCCTGCTTGTAGCCTTCTCAACCCTAGACTTGTAGTGGTATATACCAACATGGGGGTGCAGTTGTCCACTCCTCCTCAATGATCTCAACTTGCCAATGAGTGCCTCTCCATCCTTCACAAAGCCAACTAGCCTCCCATCTACAAAGACCTTGCTCCCATCCCTCTTCAGTTCATCTGAAGCATCCTGATGGTATATCACGCCATGCTCATAAAGCATCTCTATCACCTCTGCTGCAGGTACTGTTACAGAGAGTACTGCAGATAAGGCAAGGTTCTTAACAAGCCCACAGTTTGAACCTTCAGGAGTCTCGTTAGGGCATATCCTACCAAAGTGTGTTGGATGTAGATCTCTAGCCTCAAAGTTTGGTTGGCTCCTGCTCAATGGCGACTGTATCCTCCTAAGATGGCTTATCGTTGAGAGGTAATTGGTTCTATCGAGGAGTTGGGTTACTCCTACCCTTCCTCTACCCCAGTTCCCAGTTGCTATTGCATTGTTGAGTTTATCTGTTATTATACCAGGTCTAACAGCAGCCATTACAGCATTTATGCCTCTCTTCTGACCCGAACGTTCGAGTTGGTACTTCATATCCCTAACTAAGTTCCTGAACGCTGTCCTGAAGAGATCTGCAAGCATCTGGCCTGCAAACTTTATCATCTTGTTGCCATAGTGATCCTTATCATCAGGATCTATCCATCCTAGCCTTAGTTCTATGAGTTTGCATGCTGCCTCGCCTATGAATAACGCCTTGTCAAGCCTGTTATCTGGAGTCCTTCCAAGATGAGGAAGCAAACCCCAATCAAGGAGGTTCTCTGTCCTCTTCAACTGGAACTCCTCAAGCATGTTTGGTGCTATCCTCTTACTTATATAGTCTATAGCCTCCTTCGTACTTGTAACCTCTGTAGCCTTCTCGAACGAAGGTTCCAACTCATCCTGAATCTCTGACTTCAGTGATACAGCGTCTGCAACCTCCTTATCAGTCTCTAGTCCTAATGCACGCATAAGCACAACCAATGGGATATCAACAGGAGAGCCTGAGATCCTTGCTGCTATAGAGCCATCCTGCTTCATTACGAGTTCCAACTTTGTTCTATAACCAACTATTGAGGAGTATATCTTTGCTGTATGTACCTTAACACCACTAACCTCCTCTATATCAACTATGATCTTGTTGTATGATAGGTCCTCTAGCCCAACTATTACACGTTCAGATCCATTTATTACAAAGTAACCTCCTGGATCTCTAGGATCTTCATTGACCTCTATGAGCTTGCTCTCAGACATGTTATGCAATACGCATAGGTTTGACTTCACCATGACTGGCAGATCTCCTATATGTATGCCTCTAGTCTCAACTATCCTCCCATCCTCCACTATGCTGCACTCAACCATTATTGGTGCAGCGTATGTTAGGTTCCTAAGCCTTGCCTCCATAGGAGTTACATATGTTGTAGAACCATCTATCTCAGTAACCCTTGGATACTGCAACTTCACCCTACCAAGCTTAACCTTGTATGGGTACTCTGGGTTCTCTATCTCTATCTCCCCAACCTCATCTATTATGCTCTGTATCCCTCGCTCTATGAACTCGTTATAGGAGTTGAGATGCTGCCTAGCAACCCCTTCCCTAGTTAGTATATCGTATATTATAGGCCAGAAACCCTGATGCTTTATCGTTGTTGCTGATGATGATGTACTCATCACTTCTTCACCCCTCTACAACATACCTATAGTATATACTTACCCCTGCTGTTGGGCTCCTCCTTATTATCTTAACTATATCCCCAGGCTTTGCGTTAAGGTTCCTTATCGCTGGGTCACTTGCAAGTATGAACGGGAGTTGGTTAGGCTTCACATGGTACCTCTTGAATACCTCTTCAGCCTCTTCCTTGCTGAGAAGTATATGCTCAGGCACGTACTCATGCCTTATTATTGTTCTATCGCTCATGCATTCTATCACCTACCTAAGAATCTACCCTCGCTAACACTACTTTACTACCCAAATTTACACCTTTCCCCTGTATGATATCTCTACTACAATGAAAGTTGATAATAAATAAGGAGGGTTGGTGGAGAAAGCAATATAAAATAAAGGATGTAGAATGATTAATAAAATAAATAAATGAATTTAGTTGAACCTTTTGTACATAAAAGATATATACTATTATGTATATAGGGTCTCAATGGCTAGATACGGATATACAGTAATAGGAGCGTTTGTAGCATCGATGATGCTTCTAGCAGTGCCATTTGCAGTGTATGCACAACAGCAACAGATAACCATAACGCTAGATAAACAGTCATACAGCACTGGAGATACACTAAGGGTTACTGGAAATGTACCTAGGGTTATAACAGGTCTGGATGTTATCATCCAGGTCATGAATGAGAGGAATGTTCAGGCAGCGTTAACACAGGTTACACCAGCAAGCGATGGTAGTTTCAGTGCAGAGTTCAGGCTTGGAGGTCCATTGATGAGCAACTCTGGAACATACAGGGTTGTTGTAACATATGGCGATATTCAGAGCAGGGCAGAGTTTGCATTTACTGCACAAGCACAGCCAACAGTTAGGGAGTTCAGTGTTAGGATAAGCGGGATACAGGAGAACATAACGCTTAGAGGTACAATAACAGTTGGTAATGTGCAATCAGCAACCATAGATCAGGACTTCAACAGCATAGTACTACAGCTCTCTGGTGTGAACGCTGATAGCAAGTTAACGATAACAATACCCTCCACAGTGATAAGGGATGAGTTCAGGGATCAGTTCATGGATATCGAGGAGTTCATAGTATTCAGTGAGGAGGCAGATACAGAGTTCCCAGTAAATATAACTAGGCATACTGCCAATGAGGCAACTCTAGAGATAGACGTTCCTGCTGGTGTTGAGACTCTAGAGATAGTTATTGCTCCAGAGAATATAGCCGTTGTACCAGAGTTTGGTGTAATAGCAGCTCTCATACTTGCTGTTAGCATAGGTGCTTTCATAGCAGTTAGCAGAAGACAAATGATAAGGGTTCCTCTATAAAGGCTCTATACAGGATTCTCCTTTATTTATTTATTTTATTTATATGCCATGCTTATCCATAACATAATAATACATGAATCAACAAATTGAGAGAAAGTTCTAGGACGATCATTCATCCTATCCTGCTGCTACAGTTATTGGTCTCCTATACCTATCAACTATGTCATCTGGTGTTCTGCCAAAGAGTTCTTTGCATAACCCTCTAAGATACCTCATTATTGCCCATGTACCAGCCTTTATGAGCATGGTCATGAATACCTTCATCGCTGGTCCATATGTCTTGTTCCTGACTATTATCGGTATTATATCATTTATAACCTGAAGGTTATGCTCCCAACAACGCCAGAATACTGTGAACTGCATCTCATTAAGGTTCCTGAAGTGCATAGAGTTGCGCTCACTAAAGTCTTGATACAATAATGGTGCTATCAAACCTCTCATCCTCATCGCTATGAGGCTATCTATAAGGTCAAGGGTATCCCTTGTATCATCTGGACTCTCATCTGGCCAGCCTACTATGAGTGTTAATGCAGGGAACCAGTTGTTCTTGTTTAGTATGCTGCATCCTTCCTTCACAACCCATGGCCACTCCTCTGGCGAGAATGGTCTTGTCTTCATGCCCAGATGCCTTCTTGCTAGTCTTGGAGAACCAGTCTCTAAGCCTAGATTTGTAGCAAGCCACCTCTCATTGCTCATCCCATTTATCCTACTCAACTCCTCTATGAGATCTGGCTTTGCAACAACGCCAGATAATGTCATGTGTGTTGTGCCTACGAACCTTGCGCCCAGGGACTTCAGGCCTCGCCATAGATATGTTATTGCATCCTTGTTGGGTATGAAGTCCTTGTTATCACAACCATACAGCAGTATCTCATCAGATTGGAGCCAGATGCTATCAAAGCCATAGTCAAGGTTTATCTTTGCTTCTCTCTGCAACCTCTCCAGAGGGAAGTCCTTCTTTGATCTCTTGTTAACATCACAAAAGTCACAGCCTCTCCCACATCCCCTCATGGCCTCTATTAGGGAGTTTACTGTTGGTCCTTGTATCTCTGGGATGTTGTCTATATTCCTGACCATTGCATGCACCAATGGCTGCACATTGCCCTGCTCTGCATCCCTGAAGAGATCTACTGCTATCTCATCTGCCTCCCCTATTACAACAGAGTCTATACCATGTATCCTCATCCTATCCAGTTTTGCCAACTCCCATGAGCCATTACCTCCAACCAGAACCTTGAAGTTGTATCTCTTCTTCAACTGGATGATCTTTGCACACATACGCTTGAACTTCATCGCTATATAGGATAACTTCTCTGGACTCATGGTGGTTGTTACTGGGGCCATGCCTAGAGGGTCCATAACATTTATGCCTACAACCTTTGTATCCTCACCTATTGCCTTCTCAAGCATATCTGGATGGGCTATGAAGACCTCATCCCTCCTATACTCCTTGAGTAGTGCAGATTCTATCCTTCTAAGCCCACATTGAGCAACCTTTGCTTCTCCAGTGAGTTGATCAGTCTCAACGCTTGGACAGAAGACCCTATCGAATACCCACTCTGGCACTAGTTCGTATGGGCCACAGGCTATGAAACCATACAGAAAGTTACCCCTGTAATTGGTTGTTAGGCTTCTATCTGCAGTCAGCACTATGCGCTTACCGCTCATCTATGCAGATCTTGGCATAATAGTATAAAACTCTTTTTATAGCATTCAGATTATGCTTAGTGTTTAATCATATCATAGTAATAATAAATGATACTGTAAGACAAACAAGAAAGAGATTAATAGTTAATCGTGTTATATTCTATATGCATAGTAATCTTACTAGCATTGGTAAGGATAGTAAGGCAAGCCTATGGGTATTCCATGAGCAGGTTATGCAGGGGGATGAGAGTGTAGAGGAGTCATGGGTAATCATAGTTGAGAGGAGTAGGTATAGCCTCTTCGGGTTCAAGGTTGTGCAACAAGAGAGTTCAATGTATCCAGGGTATCCAGGTTATGTTATAAGCAGTATAACTACACTGGATAGCATCGCTGCTGCAGCAGAGATGGAGAGGCTTCAGAGCAAGGAGGATGTAGAACATGCAAGGGTTGAGATAAGTGATGATGATGCAGATAGATGGTATAACATGCTGGTTAACCTATCTGATATAACAAGCAAGGTACTTAATCCAGCAAGGAATATGCTGAGCAGTGTGGCAGCAGTATATTAACTAACCTTATTTTGTTGCATAGATTAGTAAATGATATATCATAGTTCACTAGATTAAGGCTATGGGTAAGACTGAAAGGTTCACAGGGCTCAACGTTGATCTGGAGAGGTTGGCAAACAGGATACAGATGTACTTACAGGAGAACGGATTCGAGGTTGCATACTCCAAGGACTCTACTGCTCCACCATCGTGGTTCTTCATACAGGCTAGGAAGGTTAGCACTCTGAGGAGCATAGCAGGTGCAAGGAGGAGCACAGACATAACAATAAAGGGTAAACCAGATGACTTTGAGGTTGCTATAAGCACTGGAGAGTGGGGTAAGAACATGCTCTCATCAGCTCCACTATTCATAATACCAATAGTTGGGATAACTGCTACAGTAGCAAAGCTGTACACTGCAAAGAGCTTCGAATCGAACCTATGGAAGTACATAAAGGATCAGGCTAGGTTCTTGAGCAACAGTGCAGTACAGACAAGTAGAGAGGGTGGTGAGAGATTGGATAAGAGGGTTTACGATTGTGATTATGTTGAGGGCTATCCAGGCTGGAAGGATAGCGTTGAAGGCGGCAAACTTATACTGGAGAGGAGCAGGGATGGGAGCAATAGAGTGCTATTCACATCAGGCAAGGGAGAGATAGTTATACCTGCTAGCAGCATAGAGCAGACACAGATAATAGCAAGGAGGAAAGGTCTGCATGAGCATGATCTCATGATACAGATGGTTATGAAGCATGATGGGAAGAGCATAAAGCCTGTATTCAACCTGAAGGATGATATAATCGCTGGTGTGCTTGCTGGTATAAACGAGCTTGTAAGCGAAGATAGAGCATTGAAGAGCATAGAACATGCAAATGTGATAACCGATGTAAGATACTGTATAAAGTGCGGTGCAGAGATACCAAAGAGTGCAAGATTCTGCTTGCAGTGCGGTGCACCTCAACAGTCCTAATCAAAATCTTCAATCTCTACTAGAAATATAACCATTTTTATTGTTCTAAAGGTTAGAACAATGTATTCTAATGTTAGTTGTAGGGTTCTAAAGCATAGGCTTAATCCTGGTGCATGTGTATATAATGGCGAGGGATAGCAATGGCAAACAGGATGAGCAAGAAGATGATGGGTATTACAGGTGCAGGCATAGCAGTAGTATTCACTCTGCTACTTGCATTTGTGGCAGTGCAGTATACAGCGATGGATGCAAGGGCACAGGAGCAGCAGCAGCAGGAGAATGCAAATAATGCAAAGGGTGTAGAGAGGATAGAACTCTCAGTTATAGGGAATGCAACACAGAAGATCAGGCCTGATATGGCTAGCATAAGCGTAGGTGTTGAGGTACAAGAGAAGACAGCAGGGGAAGCAGCAAGGAAGAATGCTGAGATCATGAGCAGTGTGATAGAGGCTATAAAGGCTACAGGTATAAGGGAGGAGCAGATAAGCACAAACTACTACAGTGTATACCCTGTGTATGAGCCTAGGAGCAAGGCTGAGGTATGCATAGCAATATATCCTCCACCACCAGAGTGCTTAGAGCAGGTCCTTGTTGGCTACAAGGCTGTTAACAGTATAACGGTAAACGTAGAACTTGATAAGGCACAGGATATAGGCAAGGTTATAGATGCTGCTGTCAATGCTGGGGCAAACCAGGTGTATGGAATAAGTTTCTTCATCTCCCAAGAGAGTCTGGATGTTGTAAGGGCTTCATTGCTAGATAAGGCTGCAAGGGATGCAAGGAGCAAGGCTGAGAGCGTCGCTATAGCACTTAACCTGAATGTAGTTGGGGTTAAGAGCGTGAGTATAATGGATGGTTACTACCCTGTACCAATATACTCTGCTCTAAGGGTTGATGCAGCACAGGCAGCAACTCCAATAGTACCCCCAAGCGAGCAGAGTGTATCGGCATCTGTGCAGGTAATATTCTGGCTGGAGTAGCAGACAGGCTTGTTTATATAAGCCTTGCCCATTTATTTATTCTACATTACACAAGGATCAATGTACCTTTACCATCTTTGGTAGACTCCTGTACTCCTTAACTATGTATATACCTGGTTCTGCAGTAACCGTAACCTGTTCCTTACTTGCATCATCTCTAGGCGAGAGCATGATCTTCTCACCAGGCTTTATCCTTGGTATGAAGTCCTTGTATGTACCATAATCAACTACAACATCTGTAACATCGTTCCTACCAGTGTTTACTATAACTACCCTGTACATGAGCATCATATCATCGTTATCCTTGAATGCATCAACCTCTAATGCATAATCCTTGCTTGCCATAGGTATACTTGTAAGGAATATAGCAAGCATCACTGCGCCTACAGCACCAGCAGGCACTACATAGATGAGTGCCATAGAACAGCTATGCTATCCAGGTATTTAAGTTTAAATCTATACGTAACTGCTAACTAACCAACTAACCAACTATGTATCACTACCATACTCAAAATATTGAAATATAAGGTTATGCAAGCAAGGTTAGGCATGGTATTCAAGGTATTCCTAAATGGCTATGGTACCATAGGGAGAAGGGTTGCATATGCTCTAGCAAATGACAGAGAGATAGAGTTCATAGGAATAGGGAAGTACAGTGTAGATGAGAGAGTGAAGGAGGCAAAGGATCAAGGCTTTAAGATATTCGTACCAGAAGCAAAGATGGATGAGTTCAAGGGCAAGGGTTATGCAGTAGAAGGTAGTATAATAGATGCGATAAAGGCTAGTGATCTCATAGTAGATGCATCAAAGGATGGGCTAGGGTATGAGAACAAGATCAACTACTATCTACCATTGAGCAAGCGAGCAATATTCCAGGGAGGGGAGGATAGATATGGTGAGCATAGCGTTGCTGATATTATACACAACTCAAGGGTGAACTACGAGCAGGTTTATGGGAAGAGTTATGTTATACAGGGGAGTTGCAATGTAACTGGCCTAGGAAGGATAATGCAACCATTGATAGAGCGTTATGGTGATGAGATAGCAAGGTTCGATGCTACACTCATCAGAAGATGGGCTGATCTTGAGGATAAGAAGGAGGTGAAGGATTCTATAGAATGGGATAGGGATCCTCACCATCAGAAGGATGTTGCTGACTTTATAAAGAGTCATGCGCTCTACGTTGATGTATACAAGGTTCCTAGCAGGATGATGCATCTACACCAGTTGTATGTTAGGTTCAAGGATGAGTGTCCAAGCAAGGATTCAATACTTGATGTGTTTGAGAAGGAGTGGGGTGTAGCACTTCTAAGCAATGCAAAGGGTACTGCAGATGTAAGGAAGAAGGCTTTAGAACTTGGATTCCCATTTGGAGATACATGTATGGTCCATATACATGCTGATGTACTCAAGGTACAAGGAGACATGTTGAAGATAACCTACTCAGATGATCAGACTGGGATAGTTGCACCAGAGAATCATATGCTAATGCAGGCTATGCTCTTCAGGAGGAGTAGGAGGGAAGCACTTGAGAGGACTGAGCGTATATTCAGGTTGAATGAGAGGAAGAAGGCTCTTACAAGTGAGTTTGGTTGAGCATATAAGAAATTGATTCAAAAATAAACAAGGTCTTATTTATTTCTACTATATCGTTAGCATTACTCTACATCTATACTCTCCTTACCCCTATGCTCTTGCTCCCTTCTCTTAGCCTCACTCTCATCCAACCTCTTTAGTTGAGCAATTAGGAACTCTCTATACCTCTCCTTCTCCTGCTGTGTCATCTTGTCTATGTTTGCTGCAAGCATAGAGCCTAGGGAGGTTATCCTCTCCAGCAGGTCTTTTGCAATGAACATGCTTAGTGTGCTGAAGTGCATCATAACATCCAACTGCTTCCTAACTATGCCTTGAATTACGTTTATATCTGCTAGAACAGCCTTGCCCTTGCCAGTTATCCTATACCTTCCATAGTCATCCTCCTCTATGAGCCCCTCCTGAAGTAGCTTACCGAGCAAAGGATAGACCAGTCCTGGAGATGGCTTCCATAGGTTGTTGCTCCTCCTTGCTGCCTCCTCTATTATCTCTTTACCTGTCATAGGATGCTCATTCAGTAGGCTCAGCACATAGTACCTTGAGAATCCCTTTGGCACTGCCCCACTAATCCTCTGTAGCCATTCTGATATCATATCGCTAGTGATATCGTATGCGATATATATAAATGTTTTGTATCTACTCTAACTGAAATGGTTATCTTGATCTTGCATCATCACATATCTGTATGGAAGCAAGGAGTGTAAGGATAGATGTTGGCAGTGTAGAGGAAGGGAAGAGTAGGTTCATCGAAGGAGACCTAGCTCTCTCATCACTTAGAGAGTGCATGGTTGTATTTGCACATGGCTCTGGAAGTTCAAGGTTCAGCCCAAGGAACAGGTTTGTGGCAAGTGCACTACATAATGCTGGGTTGAGTACACTACTGCTAGATCTACTAACAAGGGAGGAGGATGCTATAGACTCTCTAACTGGAAGGTATAGGTTCGATGTTGAGTTGTTAGCCTCAAGGCTTGTTGATGCTGTAAGATGGCTTGAAGGAGAGTATGGAAGCAATCTAAGGATAGGTTACTTTGGCTCAAGCACTGGTGCTGCTTCTGCACTCATAGCATATGCTAGATACCCAGACAATGTAAGAGCCATAGTCTCAAGGGGGGGCAGGGTTGATCTTGCTGCTCATTACCTTCAGAGCATAAAGGTACCAACACTGCTCATAGTTGGAGGTTATGATACCACAGTGCTTAGATTGAACAGGGAGGCTATGGATATGTTCCCTAGGGACTGCATGGTTAGGCTTGAGGTTATACCAGATGCCACACACCTCTTCGAGGAGCCAGGTGCGCTTGAGCAAGTAGCAGATAAGGCAAGGGATTGGTTCCTCAAGCATCTGCCATGATATTGAGTGCGAATAATGCTTTAAATACTAGGCTATGGATGTTGGCATCATGAGAGTACTTGATCCAGTATGTGGTATAGAGCTTGATGATGAACTTGCTGTTAAAGCAGAGTATGAGGGCAAGGTGTACTACTTCTGCTGCGATGGATGCAAGAAGATATTCCTCAAGAACCCAAAGAAGTACAGGAAGTGAGGATGAGATTATTAGTCAGATGATAGACTTTTTATACGATCCTTCCTTAGGTAGGGTATGACTAGCATAGTGAACAACGTGGATCTCAGTAAGGTCTCAGCACTCATAGAGCAAGGCAAGAAGGATAAGAGTGCGTTAAGGAAGATCATCAGGCTTGAGGGTGAGTGGATACTGGATGAGAGTAAGGGCTTCCAGTTCAGGAGTGAGATGGCTTATGAGAAGGGTAGGCAAGTGTTAGAGATAGATAGTCCAACATGGCTTGGGGGTCAAGGCAATAGACTTGGGCCTATGGCATACTGTATAGCAGGGCTAACATCATGCTTCATAGCAACATTTGCAAGTGTAGCAGCAAGCAAGGGCATAAGGCTCAAGAGGCTTAAGGTATCATCCAACTGCACCATAAACTTTGCAAAGACCCTTGATGTTGCAGATGAGCCAATAACAGAGAGCATAAACTTTGATGTTGATGCAGAGGCTGAGAATGCAGATAAGGCTAAGCTTGAAGAGATCCTCAGACTAGCAAGGGAGAGATGCCCAGCAGTGTATAGCATGGAGCATCTGATAAGGGTTAATGCAATACTAAAGTAACTCCATTTTATTTTTAGATAGATAGGTTAAAATTCCATGCAGTCTTATGCGTATTATGCAAACAAGCAGGCTTGATCTGAACGGTGTCTCTGTAAGGTACTATGATGTTAGCAAGTACTCCTATATGCCCTATACAGTACGCATCATAATGGAGAGCATAGCAAGGAACATTGATGGTAAGAGTATAACAGAGGATGATCTTAATGCTATAAGGGAATGGGAGCCTAATAGT